>JACQGJ010000604.1 GCA_016199605.1 Armatimonadota bacterium
CTCTTACCACTTCACCCCCGGCACTGCTGCGGGGGTGTCGGTCTCGCCGACGATTCCCTTGGTTATGGTTGTGTCTTTGATCACTTCGTCGAGATGTGCCTGCAATTCGCAGGCCGCGTCGGGATGTTGTTCGATGACATTCACCAGTTCCTCCGGGTCGGTCCGCCGGTCATAGAGTTCCGGGGGAGTGATCTGACCGGGTGGGGGCGTCCAGGCGGCCTGGTAGTTCCAGTCGTGTGTTCGCACCGAGGCATACCAGCCAAAGGCGGAAATGACGGCGTCGCGCAATCCCCCTGTCTTGTCACCGGTGACCAACGGCCAGAAGTTCTCGCCGTTGCAGCGGTCCGGTACCGATTCGCCGAGAAGATTCAGCAGCGTCGGCATGAGGTCGTGATGCTGCACGAATCCGTCAATCGCCTTCCCCGCGTGGGCGGTGTCCGGATGGCGAATGATGAGAGGTGACTGGGTGACTTGAATCCTCAGCCGGTCGTGCCCTTTATGAATCTGCCCCTGCTCTCCCATCATGGTGCCGTGGTCGGAGGTGAAAACCACAAGTGTGTCGTCGCGCAAGTTCAGCGAGTCGAGCGTGTCGAGAACGTATCCGCACCACTTGTCCACGTGTGTGCACTCACCCGCGTAGTGCGCCTTCACTCGTTCGAACTCGGTCTCGGTACACTGGCTCGTGAGTCCCGGCGGCCAGAGAAGCTCCAGTCCGTCGTAGTTGGGGCAGTACTTGTCAACGAACTCGGCGGGCGCGTCCCAAGGCTCGTGCGGATCGAAACTCTCTACCCACAACATCCATGGCTTCTTGCAGCCGTAGTTGCGAATCCAGTCTGCCGCTTTCCGCATCACCTGTGCAACGTAATGGTCGGCTTCGTTCTTCCACCAGGAGCGGTTGTTGAGGTATTGAGCTATCATCTGACGCACCGGAGAGTCGGGAGGGGAATTCGGATGGACATGCCGGGAGAGGTCAACATCGCCGATCCGAGTCGGCACGACGGGATCAACCTCCTGCCCCCGCACCCACTCCCACGAAGAGAAGCCGCGATGAAAGTTCTTCCCCGGTTTCATCTGGTGGTAGAGATCGCTGATGAGACCGGTGATGTAACCCCGCTCACTGAGCCACTCCGCCAATGTGAGGTCCTCGTCAAACATCGGATGCCAACCAGGAAGTTGCACCTGATCGCTCTTTTGCGGACGTGAGAGAAACGGAAAGATGCGACGTCCCGTATAGAGGACGCGGCGCGCAGGGAGCGTAGGGAGTCCCTCACCGTAGAAGTCGGTGAAGCGGATTCCCTCCTTTGCCAGTTTGTCGAGATAAGGGGTCTCGACCCAGGTGTTGCCGTAGCAGCCGAGATAATCGGCGCGGAAAGTATCGGTACAAAGGACGAGCAGGTTCATTGTGTCTCCTCTGGCTGGTAAGCTCGCAGTCGGGAAATGACCCGTAGTAGTTCTTCGCCGAACTGCCTTGACATCCTCCGAGGGACCGAGTTTGCAGGTGAAGGGAGTTCCCCGAAATCCGGCCCAGGCAGAGCGACTTCCAGGAAACCGAAGTCGGCAGTTTGATTTATGGCCGACATGCGATATACTTCCCACGCAAACGTGACCGTGGTCGGTTGCGACGAATCCTCCACCTGAGGAGCAATCTGATGAGTCTAAGTCGAATTCTCCCGACGTGTTTACTTGCCGGAGCGTTAGGTCCCCGGGTCTGGGCCCTGACTCTTGCGGAACAGGGACGGACGGGCTACACAATCGTCATCCCTTCTGAAGCGATTGAACCAGAGAGAACCGCAGCGGGGGAACTCAAAGAGTACCTCCAGAAAGTGACAGGAGCTCAGTTCCGGATTCGGACGGAATCGGAGGTCCCCAATGGGGCACGGCAGATACTCGTTGGACCCTCCCGACGGTTGAAGAAACTGACTCAAAAAACAGACTGGACTTCCCTCGGCCACGATGGCATCGTGATAAAGACCGTCGGGAAGAAGCTGCTGCTCGCGGGAGGCAGACCGAGAGGAACTCTCTACGCGGTCTATACCTTCCTTGAGGAGGTCGTGGGGTGTCGATGGTGGACCTCAACGGAGGATTACATACCGAAGAAACCGACGCTGACGATCCCGGCACTGGACAAAACTCATGTGCCTCCGCTCCGCTATCGCGAAGCTTTCTACAGGGACGCCTTCAGATCTCCCTTTGCCGTTCGGATGAAAACGAACGGTCACTTCGAGCAGATTCCGCCCGAGTATGGCGGCCACTACAATATCCTCGGCTGGTGCCACACCTTCTACCAGTTGCTGCCACCCGACAAGTACTTCAGCCAACATCCCGACTGGTACAGTGAGATCAACGGCAACCGCGTGCCCGAAGGAGCGCAGCTCTGTCTCACGAATGAAGAGATGCGAAAGGAGCTCACCCGCCAGGCGCTGGAGTGGATCCGCAAGTCGCCAGACGCGGGGATGATCTCGATTGCCCAAAACGACTGCGGAGGGCGATGCCAGTGCGCAAAGTGTGCCGCCGTGGAGAAGGAAGAGGGCGCGCCCTCCGGGCCGTTGATCCATTTTGTAAACGCCGTCGCGACCGATATCGAGAAGGAATATCCAGACTTCCTTGTCGAGACCCTCGCCTACCAATATACGCGGCAGGCGCCTCTGCGCGTGAAACCGAGAGCCAACGTCGTGGTGCGGCTGTGTACCATCGAGTGCTCGTTTGCCCAGCCGTTGAGCAGCGACCAGAACGCAAAGTTCCGCGACGACATCAAAGCCTGGAGCGCCGTTGCCCCAAACCTCTACATCTGGGACTATGTCACCGATTTCGCCAACTACCTCCAGCCTCACCCCAATCTGCGAGTGCTTGCTCCCAACCTCCGCTTCTTTGTCGAGCACCATGCCATCGGTGTCTTCGAGCAAGGCGATGCCGGATGCGCCGCGGGTGACTTTGTGCGATTGCGCGCCTGGCTTCTGGCACATCTGCTCTGGGATCCGTCGCTGGACGAGAAAGCTCTCCTCAAGGAGTTTCTCGAAGGCTACTACGGTCCTGCCGCGCCCTTTATGTCCGCGTACCTCGACTTGGTGAATGATGCTGCAGAACGCGCCACAGCTTACGTGAGTTGCTTTACTCTGGACACTTCCTACCTGCGTGTCGAGGACCTCCAGCAGGCAAGAGCGTTGTTCGATCAGGCCGCGGCAACGGTGAAAGACGATCCCGTTCTCAGCCAGAGGGTTCGTCGCGAGCGCCTACCCCTCGACCATCTTTGGCTGACTCGCTACTTCTCGTTGAAGCGACTTGCGCGCAGCAAGGGTCTACCTTTCCCCGGCCCTCAGAATCCAGTGGAAGCTTGTGAGGAGTTCCTTCGTGTAGCGAAGGAGTTCAACGTCGGGAACTACAATGAGGGGCAGTCTTTCGAATCCTACGAGCCGACCCTTCGATCGCGATTCCGTCCTGCCGGCCCGCCACCGGAACAATGCCAGGGCTTGCCCGAGGACGATTGGGTGGACCTCCAGGACAACCAGTTCACGCTGTATGGTGCTTTGTCGCAGATCGTCGATGATCTCCAAGCCTCGGATGGCAAGGCCGCCCGGATGCCCGGCAATCACATTGAATGGGCAACGCAGTACCCGATCGACTCCGACCTGGAGGGCAAGTGGCATTGCTACGTTGTCGTCCGGTGCGAAGCGAAGGCGCAGCACGGGAACGCTTTCACGTGCGGAATCTGGGATGCAAACCAGCGCCTCGGCGTCATGCAGAGGACGGAGGCAATCGAGACAGCCGGCGACGGTAAGTACCATACTGTGGACTTGGGGGTCCGCGACCTGAAGTCAGGGATGTACTTCTGGCTCGCGCCTCCAGGTGACGCCGCTTCCGTGACCGCGGTGTATACGGACCGGATCTTCCTGATTCGGGAGAAAGGTTGATCGACCGTTGAGACGCACGAACCACAGGCTTTTCAGGAATCGTGAAGGTCTTTTCATCTCCCTGGCGGCAGTCGGGGGGTTGATTGCTCAGGTGCAGGCTGTGACCTCGCCCGCCACATCCCCACATTCAGCAGTGCCCTTCGCAACTCTCCGAATGGTACTGGATGGACGAGTAACGGAGAAAGAATGGCGCGACGCCGCAGTCGTGCGGAATATCTGTGTGTTCGGAACGGCGCAACCCGCCAACCCGGCGACGACCTTCTACCTGAAGCACGACGGCGCAGCCTTGCTCGTCGGTGTCCGCTGTCTTGAATATGGAGCGGGCTATCCGAAGGCCCATCCCCGAAAGTCCACCGACCAACTGTCCGATGACGATGCCATCCAGGTCGTTCTCGGAACTGCGGAGGAGTGTCTTATTGCTCGTGAGGTTCTGAACATGGGCGGCTACGCGGGTGCGATGAAACAACCGGCCGCGAGCGCGGATCACTACTACCAATTCACGGTGAACGCCGTGGGCGCAAGGGCGCGCACGTATAATGAGTCTGTGCTCGAGCGTCCCCTGTTCCAGGCGCAAGCCTCCCGCCTCAAGGACGAATGGGATGTTGAGATGCGGATTCCGTTTGCGTCGGCGGGAATCCTTAAAGCAGTGGATCGAACCCTCCTTGCCAACTTCTTCCGCTTTCGCCCTCCTGACATGGCAGGCTGGCACCTGCCTGGCTTTGGTGGTTACGTCCCGATGCCCTTCGGAACGACGACTCTCCTGCCTCGCGGGCAGGAAGAGGAACGGACTGTGGAGGTGAAGCGCGTGACTCCGAAGCCGTCTGCCGCGCCAGCCGGGTCCGAGATCCCCATGGAGATTCAGTGGTATCCACTGTCCCGCTGCGTCGTTGGCAGCCTGTCCTGCCGTGGACCGGCGGAGGGATCGAAGGCAGTGCTCCGAGTCGTCGGCTTCGGCGAGAAGCAAGCAAGACTGAGTTCCTTCCGACAATCCAGAGTGATCTATGATTTGCCTACGACCGCTGCACTGCCGGCCAAAGCTGAGCTGGAGCTGAGGTCGAAGGACGGCCGGCTTATCCGCCGAGTCACGCGCACGCTTGAGCAGGTTCCTCAACCTCCCTGGCACGGGACGAAGGTTGGAGAAGCCTACCTCAAGGACCGAATCCCCTCGCCATGGACGCGGCCGGAAATGCGTGGACGTCGGGTGCGACTCCATGATAAGACGTTGACTTTCGGATCGAGCGGGCTGTTCGAGTCGGTGCGTGACGACTTGGGAGAGTTGCTCGCAGGTCCGGCCGAGATCCTCCTCGTCGCACGAGGTCGACAAATTCTCCTGAGGACAGACTCCAAGCAAGTGAGCGTCGAGGGAACCGCTGTCCGGGTCGAAGCTCGCCAGACTTTCCCTGGCGGCGCGGTTGAAACTCGCGCAATGGTGGACTATGACGGGTTCACCGTTGTCAAGCTCCGAGTGCGAGGCGTCGGGCCGAAGTTGATCCAGAAACTGTCTCTGCGGATTCCCTTGTGCAAAGAGAACGCGAAGTTCGTACACCGGGAACTTGTGCAGGAGATCCGCGAGCTGACGGGTTTTGGCTGGGAGGGACCGGCGGGCCCGGTCTGGCTTGGAGGACATGACAAAGGCTTGTCCTTCAACTCTGATACCGATCTGTTCCTGTCGAGAAAACGCCGATCTCAGGTTCAAGTCATCGAGGAGCCAGACAGGACCTGGCTCCAGATGAATCTCGTCGACGGCGCGGGCCAGGTCACCGAGCCTGACCACATCTTCCGCTTCTTCCTCCAGCCCACGCCCACCAAGCGGTTGTCCTTGCGCAAGCAGCAGAGCTTCTACGATTTCGCCTGGGAGCAATGGTCGGACTACCAGGGCTATCCCGATCTCGCGAAAACGGGGATCCTCAGCAAGTCTGCTGAGGCGGCCCATGCGAAGGGCCGGCTTTTCGGGATTTACACCTGCCAGTTGCTGGCGGAGAACACTCCCGGTTTCTCGACCTACCGTACCGATCTGCTCGCCTCTCCGCCGAGAAGTATGTACCAACGCGCGTATGATCCCGGCGAGGGGGTCCCCTGCTACCTGTGCTGCAAGCGAGGAC
>JACQGJ010000012.1 GCA_016199605.1 Armatimonadota bacterium
GATTTCGACACCTCGGACCGCCTCTACTTCGAGCCTCTCACCGAAGAAGACTGTATGAACATCATCCTCAAGGAAAGCCGGAAAGATCCGGCCGCCTTTGCGGGGATCATCGTCCAGTTCGGCGGTCAGACGGCCATCAATCTCGCAGAGCCTTTGCACCGCCAAGGCGTGAAGATCATCGGCACGCCTTTCGACTCCATTGACCTCGCTGAAGACCGCAACAAGTTTGAGCGGCTGCTGAACGACCTGGGTATCCCCAAACCTCCTGGCCGCGCGGTAACTTCGGTCGATGCGGCGGCAGAAGTCGCGACGGAGATCGGCTACCCGGTTCTCGTCCGTCCCTCGTATGTCCTCGGCGGCCGGGCCATGGAGATCGTCTACAATGAACGTGACCTCCACGCTTACATGACCTATGCCGCCGACGTTTCGCCGAAGAAGCCGATTCTCGTCGACAAGTACATCTTTGGCAAAGAAGCCGAAGTGGATGTGATAGCAGACGGAGAAGATTGCCTCCTCCCCGGGATCATGGAACACATCGAGCGAGCTGGCGTCCATTCAGGCGACAGCATGGCTGTCTACCCGCCTCAGACTCTTTCGCCGGAGGTCGTCGGGCAGATTGAGGAGCACTCCCTCCGCCTCGCCGAAGCCCTCGAAGTCCGAGGTGTAATGAACATCCAGTATGTCGTGGAGAACGGAATCGCCTACATCCTGGAGGTGAATCCGCGGGCCAGCCGCACCATCCCCTATCTGTCCAAGGTGACCGGCATTCCCATGGTGAAAGTCGCCGTGAAGTGCATGCTCGGTCAAACTCTGAAAGAACAAGGCTACTCCAGCGGGATCTACCCGACTCGAAGCATCGTTGCCGTGAAAGCTCCCGTCTTCTCCTTCGCGAAGCTGACGGAGGTCGACATCGAGTTGGGCCCAGAGATGAAATCAACGGGGGAGGTCATGGGAGTCGACTCCGACTTTTCGCGCGCCCTCTACAAAGCCATGGTGGCCTCGGGCTACGATGTTCCGCCTTCCGGTTCCCTGATCGCTACCATTGCCGACCGAGACAAAGAGGAATCTGTGGAAATCATCGAGGGCTTCTCTAATCTGGGGTACCGCGTCTATGCTACCGAAGGAACGCACAAGTTCCTCAATGAGCGGGGCATCGACAGCGTCCTGGTCAGCAAGCTGGGCGATCTCAACGAACCGGTCAACGTGCCTCGACTGATGGACCTCATTGTCAACAAGAAAGCCGATCTGTTGCTCAACACGCCCACCGGTCGCAAACGAACTGCGCGGGATGGGCTCCGAATTCGCAGGGCTTCCGTGGAACACGGCGTGCCTTGTCTAACTTCTCTCGATACCGCCCGGGCCCTGCTCATGGCCCTGCAAGCCAGGCAGGAGCACGACGACTTCGACGTGATCGCAGTAAGTGATTACTTTGCGGAGGGCTGATGGCTTATGGTTCCCCTCCACGGCCCTCAACAACGGTCTCTCAACCCGCACCCGTCAACCTCTTTTCTCTGTCCCCTTCTCACCAATGAAGAACTTGCCGCCGGCTTCTACCAGATGACTCTGTCGGTCCCGGCAGACTTCCCTCCTCCACTGCCCGGTCAGTTCGTACAAGTTCGCTGCTCCAGAGATAACGACCCCTTCCTCCGCCGTCCCTTCAGCGTCTGCACGTATTCACGAGGAGACTCTGCTCTGTCGATCGTGTATCAAGTGGTCGGAAGGGGCAGCGCTTACCTGTCACGGCGCCAGGCGGGGGAAGAGATCGACATGCTGGGTCCGCTGGGGAATCCCTTCCCCCTCCCCGACGCGGCCCACGCAATCCTGGTGGGAGGCGGAGTGGGAGTGCCACCCCTGGTCCGGTTGGCTGATTGGCTGCTATACGAGGTCCGCGTTCCTTTGGAGTCGGTCGTTGTGCTGCAGGGAGCGCGGACGAAATCCGCCGTGCTGTGCGACGATCTCTTTCACAGCATGGGAGTTTCGCTCCAGGTGAGCACGGAAGACGGAACCAGCGGACACAAGGGGCTGGTCACTGATCTGCTTCAGCCTGTCCTTGGGAATCGCGGCGACGGGAAGAGAATGGTCGTGTATGCTTGCGGGCCGCCTCCGATGCTCAAGGCCGTCGCGGCAGTTGCGGAGCGAGGTGACGTCCAATGCCACGTCTGCATGGAAGCTCCCATGCCGTGTGGCTTTGGAGTGTGCATGGGGTGTGTGATCCCCACGGTCAATGGGTACCAACGCTGCTGCCGTGAGGGTCCTGTGTTCGATGCCAGGGAAGTTCGCTGGGAGTAAGGCGACCTCGGGGCAGGCTCGGACTGGACTGGGTTACGAGCACGCCGGGCCCTCCAACTCGGAGCCGAGCTCGCTCTCCATCTCCTTCACTCTTGCGACATGCCGCGGGTGCAAGACGGCCCTTAAACGGACGTGCGCGTTCTGGTACTCCCGGCTCAGGATCGTTCCGTGCTCTGCAATGTAGGCCGCCACTCGACCTTCCGCAGCCGGCAGCTCAATCTCTATCTCCACTTGCTGCTTGTGGACCAACTTCTCGATGCTCTGCTTCAGAAGGTGGAGTCCGGTCCCTTTCACCGCCGAAGTCCTCACCGTTTCTTCATACTGGTCCTGTTCCTTCGGCAGGCTCCCTTCGTCCACGAGATCGCACTTGTTGAGCACCCAGACCGTCGGCTGGTCGGTGCAACCCAACTCCCCCAGAACTCTCTCCACTGAAGTGATCTGGTTCCTGCGTTCCGGGTGACTGGCATCCACCACGTGGAGCAGCAGATCGGCTTCCCGAACTTCTTCGAGAGTTGCGTGGAACGAAGCAACCAGGTGATGGGGAATGTTCTGGATGAACCCAACCGTATCCGTCAGCAGAACGGTCTGGCCGCCGGGGAGTTGAAGGCTGCGGGTTGTGGCGTCAAGAGTTGCGAACAAGCGATTCTCAGTGAACAGTCGCTCTCCGGTGAGAGCGTTCATGAGGGCGGTCTTACCCACGTTGGTGTACCCGACCATTGCGACCGTGAAGAACTCCTGCCGCCCGAGGGTCTCCTGAGTCTTGCGGCGCTGGATCTGTTCGAGCGAAGCCTGGAGGTCGCCGATGCGTTGGCGCGCTCTCCGCCGGTCCACCTCGATCTGCATTTCACCGGGACCGCGAAGCCCGATGCCTCCCTCGATGCGCGAGAGGTGAGTCCATAGACGACGGAGGCGCGGGAGTTGGTATTGGAGCTGCGCCAGCTCCACCTGCAGCTTCGCCTGCCGCGTCCGGGCGCGGTGCGCGAAGATGTCGAGGATCAATTCCGTGCGGTCGATGACCCGGACCCCGGTTTCCCGCTCCAGGTTTCTGATCTGCACCGGGGCGAGGTCATGATCGAACACTACGAGATCGGCCTGCCCGGCGCGGCACAACTCGGACAGTTCCGCGACTTTGCCTTTCCCAATGAATAGGGCGGGATGGATGGCGTCTCGCCGTTGGATCACTTTGCCGACGATGTCAGCGCCGGCTGTATCCGCCAGGGCGGCAAGCTCGTCGAGGGACGCCTCAACGTCTCCTTCGCCGTCGCGGAAATGGACGCCGATGAGAATGGCGCGCTCCGTGGTCTTGTGTGGAGAGTAGGAGTGGTGGTTAGGGCTTGTGCGGGTCTTCTCGGCTTTCGTTGTTAAGTATCACGCTCCAGTAATAGCAACTGCCTGAATTATTGCACTGCCTTCGGCGCAAGTCAACGGCTCCGACCGGGACAGGATAAGATTCGTGGGCCGGCTCGCACCCCTTGAGACTTTCCAGCCTCGCACGATCTTCCTCTGACCGCTCGCCACCGACCGCCACACTGCGCGTTGCCGGAGCCGATACGACGAGTCTCGGGCGTCGGCTGCGAGCAAGGATTTACCATCTCCGTGGTCCGGAGATCTCCCACAGCAGTTTCTCCATGGGAGAGGTCACGCGATCTTCGACTTCCTTCGCGTTCATCCCCGGCGCTTGCACGAACACGTCGATCATCGGGACGATGATCTGGGGCTCCTCTTCACGAGGCAGTTTGACAACCGAGAAGAGTCCGAGCAGCACGCTCGCCGTAATGATGAGAGGCGTCAGTTTGGAGTCGATAAAGAAGTGGGCAATGCGCCCGGCTAAGCCGAGGTTCCTTGTCATCGCGAGTCATACCTTTCGGTTGTGAGTCGTTTTCCATGGTGGTATACTACCGCTGACTGGAGGTGAGGAAGATGCAACCAAAACTGTTGAGTCCCTTCAAGTCCAAGAGCAGCGCGACGCAGGTTACGGGCGGGTCTGAACCGATCGCCGCGATTGAGGCGCGCTATCGGGATGAATGGCTGGCGATTGAGGTAACTGCCACCGATCGCCGGGGTGACGCAACCAGGGGGATCGTCATTGCGCATGACAAAGATCACGATAGGGCAGTCGAAGCACTGATGCAGTCTCCTGCTAAGGACGTAATGTTCATTTACAGTGGAGACATCCCAATCGGTGCTGATGGAGTTCTTCTTCATGGCCATATTTCGCTTTGATCCTGCTTCACGCAGCATCCAGTTGATAGCTTATGCAAGTAACGGTCAAGTTGTACGATTGGCAATGGCGCTGGATACTGGCGCGACCCAGACCACGATTCCTGTGTGGGAAGCGAAACGCATGAGGCTACGGGCGTCCCCGAGGCAACCTTCTGTTGTGACAGTCACTGCAGAGGGCAGCGTTACGTCGCCCGTGTATGAGCTTCCCCACCTGCGAGTCGTTGGGCAGACGGTACAGGGTCTTCAGGTCACCGCTCTGGATATCCCTGTTGCCGCTGGTGTGGATAGTCTTCTCGGTCTCAACTTCCTCCGCCATTTCATCCTCATCGTCAACTTCCCAAAAGGCAGACTGGCGTTGCTTTCCTCCAACCGAAACCTCTTCCATCGCCTGTGTGGCTTCATCGGTCTGATGAGGGTCTACTGGTAGCCGGTACGCGGGCGGCATCCCAAGGGAGCAGAGCAGCCTTGGGCGGACCCGAGTCCTGGTAGCGTGTGGGGACTCGAGGGAAGCCTGACGGACACCTGGCGGCGGCGTAGTCGATGGGGCAAGGACGAGTTAGCTTTTCCCAGTGAGGTAGGGCCGTACGTCGAAGAACTCTACCCCTCCAAAGGTCGTTTTCTGAAGTAAGGGGTCTTTGATCTTCATCAACTCATTGAGGCAACCGGATATACGCATGGAAGCATCGACGATTGTGTGAACTCGGTCGGGAACTTCTCCGGAGTTGTTGCAGAGGATCAGCTCTGCATTTCCCACAATCGCCGCCAACGCGTTGTTGGCTACGTGCTGAAGGGTGCAGACGGTCTGGTTGACCCCCTCGAGAAGAGCGCGTCGCTGGTTCAGGAGGGACAACCCGACATGCGACGCGAGGGCAATCAGCAGGCGTGTCCTATCCTCCGTAAAGAAGCCCGTCTCTCGGCTGGCTGCATTCAAGGATCCCAAGGGCTTGCCGCTGCCATCGAGGAAAGGCAGGATCGCGTAGGAGCGGATTGACTTCCGTTGAAGGAAGCCAAGAAAAGAGGAGATCGAGGCTGGCGCCGAGCCGCCCCGTGAGTAATCGATGGAATTGTCGATGAAGGGGGTGTTTGAGGAAATGACGGACATGATGAAGCTGCCCCCGTGTTGAGCCTTTTGGTCCTCAGTTGGGGCGATGCTGTCCATCGAAAACTCCTGACCCTCGGTTGCCAGGGGACATTTTTCTGTCTGGGAACCTTCGGGAGATCCTCCCTCTCGGAAGATTCTCCCGCGTCCGGATTCGACAGATTGCGAGACCACGTGGATCCGGTAAACTGATGCATCATGAGTGACAAGACCAAGAGACATACAGTCCAGGGGAGCAAGCGGAAACAGTTCCCGAAGGAGATCACTGAAGGTATTGCGGATGTCGTGGTCGGAATGGACCATCTGAAGCAACCGGTTTTCGACCTGCAGCTTCCGTAGCCGAGGTTCGTCCCGTTGGGCGCGGTTAGCTCCGGTCTCTTGATTCTGTTGGATCAGTTGCTGCTGCTCAAGAGTCCTGTCGACAACTGCTTCCAGGACATGGACCAGGTCCACCTTCTGGATGTAGAGGTGCGCCCCCAGACGCAAGGCATGTGCCGCCACTTTCTCGCTTCCGTAGCCAGTGATGAAGATGACGGGGGTCGGGTTCTTCCGCGCCCGCATCTCTCTGAGCACCTCCAGACCATCGAGTTCCGGCATCGCATAGTCAAGGAGGAGGAGGTCAGGTGCAAAACTGTCGAGCGCCTCCAGGCACTCACGGCCAGATTGCGCGATCCGAGTTTCCAGTCCGGGGAGGTGCGCCTTGAGCTTCCGCTCGATCATGGAAGTTGTCGAGGCCTCGTCATCGACAATGAGTATGCGAATTGGTTTCTCCAAGTCAACTCCCTGACTGCGGTGTTAGCGGAAGAGACGTTCCCTGGGTTCCGAAGGGCGATGATAGCAGGTTCAGGACAGCAAGCATTATATTACGGGTTGGAGATCGTGGCAATGACATGTGTGCCTTTTCCATTCCGATGTCGCTCCCCTCATCCCTCCAAAGGATGAATTCAGACGGATGAAGGATGAGCAAAACCGCTTCAAGATGCTTCCGCCTTTATCTTTCCACCTTCATCCTTCATCCTTCACGCGGACCGGGTGAGTCCCGTCCCGATAGAGCGGATGTGCCCCTCTGACCCCGCGTACTACGCCCCTCGTCGTCAGGTCTGCCCGGTCCGCCGCGTGGCGTATCCGACGGACAGCAGTCGCTGCTATGCGGCGTCAACCCGCACAGGTACCCAGTCAACCTTCAAGGCATTCTCGACGCAGAATTGGTAGAAGCGTTGCGAGGTTACCAAGTGGTGCTGGGCGTGATCATCAGGACCGAAGCGCTCGTTGGTAATGGCGAAATCGAAAGCCCCGAGGGATTCCACCTCCGAAGCCAGGTAGTGCAACTCCGGCGGCTGGTACCGGCCCTCATGCAGGTAGCACCCGTATTCGTAGTCGCCAGCGAACGGCTCCCCTAACGCGTCCAAGACGGTGCATGGAGGAGCGACAGCCGGAAGGATGAGGTCGCTGGTCAGTTCCCAGTATTCGCCACGCAACCCGGTTCGTTCGCGGCCGTGGATTCGGGTTTCCCGAAACACGAATCCCTTCAGTCCTGCACGCTCAATGAGTCCTTTCAGGCGGTCGGAAACCACGATATAGCTTCGCATGATCCCGATGTCTTCACCTGACGGGATAGAGTCCGCCTGCAAATGCAGGATGCCTGGAGGACTGGTCTTGTTTCCGAAGGAAACCGTCGGCCGTGGCTGGAGGTACGCGGAGTTCCCGAAGTCCGCCGCTTCGTAGTGCCGCTGGATGACGTAGGGGTACAGGTTCAATTCCCCGAGGTCGTCGTCCACCTCCCACCACGGTTCCGGCTCGAATGCCCACTGTTCGAGGCAGTCGATGATCGCGGCATGGCAGGGGTCCTCGTCCGGGAGCTCGCACTCAAACGTGTCGCCCTGCACACCCTCGGGAAGAATCTCCCCCAACTCCTCCAGTATCTGCGGGTCGATGAGGTACTCGGCTATCGGACCGATTTTCGCTATCGCTTTCATCTCTTCTTCACCTGATACTTAACACCTAAACACGGGACACTGCCCTAATCTGGATCGATCCTCACCGGTACCCAATCCAGCTTCAGCTTGTGCGCGATGCAGAACTGGTAGAAGCGCTTCGACGCGATAAGCTGGTGGTCATCAACACCGCCGAACGTCTCGTAAGTCAGAGCGAGATCAAACGGAGGCGTCGCAGTGAGAGCGCTCTCGGCAAAGTGCACCTCGGCTGTGTGGTACAGACCCTCCTTCAGGTGACAGAAGAGGTCCCGGTCGTAGTCGAAAGGCTCTCCTAGGTGGTTTGTAAGCGTGCAGGTTGCAGAGACGCGCGGAAGAACATAGTCGCCCCATAACTGCCAGTAGGCGCTTTGGTATTGCTCCGCTCCTCTTCCTACAATGTCGACGTCGCGAAAAGAGACATGCAGCAAATCGCTGTCCTCAAAAAGCTTCCTGATACTGTCGGCCACGATGATGTAGGACTTGACCAATCCACAACCGATCTCCACCTTGGGTTTGATGCGCTTCGCGTGCAATCGTAGGGGACCTCTACCCGTGTCGCCACGGTCACAATCCAGGTCCATACACACCTTAGCTAACACTTGCAGGTACCGAACACTCTGGAAATCACTCTTGTCGTAGCTGCGCTCTATGCGCATAGGAAACTCAACCTCGCGTCGCGCTCCCGTCCGGTCTGCATGGAACCCGCGGCTCTCTAGTACGCCGATAAGTAACATCAAACGAGGGTCTCCTTCGTCGAGGACCGCGCGGAAGCTTCTCTTGTCCTGTCCCTCGGGGAAGATACTGACCAACTGCGAGTAAACATCAGTCCCCACATATTCGGGAAAGATAGATCCGACAATTACCGTTTTCTTCATGGTAACGTTACTCCTGCCACATTCTTCGACTGAAGCCACTTCTTGGCAACGACCCAAACATCGTCCATGTCCGCGTTGTGATAGGCTGTCTGCAATTGAGCGAGGATGTCCGGCGTATCGTATTGCACACCATTAACAGGTGGCAGCCCGGCCTCGTCGATAAACTGATGAATGCTCTTCATCTGGCCGTCCACTTTCTTGCCGCGATGTTTCAGCATTGTAGTCACGAGACCCGGGCAGTCGTCCAGATCGGCCTCTGAGATCGCTCGGGTTCCGTTCGGGTCCTTCAGC
>JACQGJ010000609.1 GCA_016199605.1 Armatimonadota bacterium
CGCTTGGTGCTTAGACTCATGCTTTAACATGAGACTGCTTCACCCCAACGCCCACGCCACTGGCAGGGCGGTGATACCGGGTTCAATTTCCCTTACGTGAGGGTCTCGCGACAATAGAAAGCTGTGCCGCACAGGCTTATCCAGGAGCGCGTCCAATCCCCGCAACGATCTGGCATCGCTGGCGCCTACCCGCAGAGAGTGCTTGATCTCAATTGGCACATACCCATCTTCCGACTCAAGCAGCAGATCCACTTCCCGGCCGTCGGCCGTAAGCAAATGGCTCAACTCCGTCGGCAGACCTGCGGTCTTCACCTGCTTGTAGATTTCAGCAACCACCGCGCTCTCGAACTCACGGCCAGTCATTTCTCCCCTCCGGTCGAGGATCGCGCGCTGGACGCCGGGATCGAGGAAATGCAGCTTGGGAGTCTTCATGAGTCGCTTGCGCGGATTGCGGGACCACGGGGGGAGAAGGAGCACCTGGTAGCTGATTTCAAGGTAGGAGATGAACCGCCGAGCCGTTTTCTGGGAAATGCCGGCCGCCTGTGCCAGTGAGTTGGCATTGAGCAGGCAACCAGTCAGTTGCGAGATCATCTTCTGGCAACTCACGAAAGGTTCGAGCTCACGGAGGTTCGCAAGGTCGCGTAGATCGCGCTGCAAGAAGGTGCGGATGTAGTCCCGCAGCCACTCGCGCCTCTCAGTCTCGTCAAGGTCCTCCTCGGTGATGGCTGGAAGACCGCCGTAGGTCAGATAATGATCAAGCGCGTGTTCGGCGCGGGCATACTCCGACTCCGAGAGGGGAATGCCCGCGAAGATTCTCGGGACATCGCCCTCCCCACGTAGCCATCGAATGAGTCGTGATTCGTGCAGGGCATCATCCCACGAGTTCGTCTGTAACTCGGGAAGCGTGAGGGGGAACAACTCCAGTAGAGCCACTCGACCTGCGAGGCTTTCGCGAACCTTGTGCAAGAGCAAAATCTGGCTGGAGCCCAGGAGGATGTATCGAGTGGTCGGATAGAGGTCGTGGGCGGCTTTGATCGTCTCGATGAGGGAAGGTGTCTTTTGCACCTCATCCAGCACGGCTTTGGGGTAGCGTTGGCTCCATTGCGCGGCGGAAAGCGCCGTGAACTCCGGTCGCGTGACGGGATCGTCCAGCGTCACATAGGCATAGCCTGATGCCACGTGCCTCGTCAGAGTCGTCTTCCCAGTCTGTCGCGCGCCCGTCAGTACGACGATACGCGCCAGTCTGGATTTCTGCTTCTTCTGAAGAATCTCGGCGAAGAAACGGTTTTTCATGACCATCATTCCCACATTAGGCGTATATTTTGGAAGTGCAGGCATAGATTAACGTCCGACGAGTGAACTGTCAAGGTCTGATCGGAACTTCCAGGGCAAGTTCCAGTTGCACGGCATACCCAACAGTTTCCGAGACAGGACGAGGATTTTCACTCCGGTCGAAGAAAGGAATTACGACGCAGAAGCGTGGTGTTAAAGCATCAAGCTGGTGCAAATCGACAGCCTGCTTCAGCACGCTTGGTGCTACGCCTCATGCTTTAACATGAGGAAGGAAAGGAAACACGTGAAAATCACCCGCGTGACATTGGTCCACTGCCTGCTGTGCTCGTTTAGCATTTCTGTCGGAGCGGCCACGCTTCACACCGGCGACGGACTTGCCCTTGATGCGAACCTGCCATCATCCTTGACCGCTCTGTCCATCAACGGCACGGTTGTCTCGCAGGGGAAAGGAGGGCTGTCGCTGATTGACCCCCGCACGGGCGGCCCGCCTGCAGCAGGTCGTTTCAGCCTGACGGCTGCGGCAAAGGCGGAGGGGAAGCGAGTCGTCCTCTCGGGTGTCGTGACTGCTACGGGCAATGAGGAAACCGTCTGCCAACTCCAGGCGCGGATTCCGGTGGGCGAAGAAGGATGGCTATGGTGGGACGATATGTCGAGGTCAAGGGCGATTAGACAGGGTGAGGGATACGTCCAAGCGGTCTACCCTCTGTGTTGCGTGACCGACCCGACGCGGCGGTTGGGGTTGGCAGTGGGACTCGATCCCGACCCGCTGCAACCCGCCACGCTGTCGTATGACCCGAACCTCAAGTGCATCATCGTGAATTGGTTTCTCGGTTTCACGCCAAGGGCACGCCCCGAGTATCGAATGCGAGCGCCGTTCAGAATCGTGGTTTATCGCGTCCTGCCGAAGTGGGCGTTCCGGTCTGCGCTCGACAGGTACTATCACTTCCACCCGAAGAAGTTCGACTGGCGCGCAAGGCACGAGGGGCTGTGGCTGTTTGCCAGCGCCTCAGAGTCGCTTCCGAATCCGCAGCATTACGCCTACAACGAAGGAGGACCGCCGCCAACCAATGACCTCCCGCGAGGTCTCGCGACGTTCCCCTACACGTGTTGTGGCGATATCATCGTCGCTCTGCCTCCGGAGTGGGGCGTGCCGAAGAACTATGATGGTATGATGGACCGGCTTAGCCGCTGGGAGAAGATCCCACGTCTCACCGGGTGGGACGAGTTGAGCAATTACGACGTGGACGCCTCTGTCAGCCACGCAGGCGAGCGCAGTCTGAGGCTGCAATCGAGTGCGCCTGATCAGATGAAGCAGGTTCGGCAGACCTTCGACATGAATCAAAGGGAGGTTGACCCGGTAACGGTTTCTGTCTGGTTCAAAGCTCAGGAGGTCGCGGGGCCGAAGGACCTCAACTGCGGACTTTGGATTGATATGGCGATGAGCGACGGCGAAAACCAGTTTGGGAAGGTCGTACCCGGCGAGGTAGGCACCCACGACTGGCAGCAACTAAAGATAGCCCTGGGGGCCGACAAACCCATCGCCAACCTGCGAGCCTATCTGCTTTTCCGCCAAGGGCATAAGGGGACGGTGTGGTTTGATGACTTCGCCGTGACGGCGGCCTCCAATCCTGAGAAGAACCTCGCGACGAACGGGGACTTCGAGTCAAAGGCCATGCCGTGGCAATCGCCGATGATCCGAGACAACGTGATGTATGACGAGAGCGATCACATGCGCTACTTTGCCGACACCTGGGGCGGCGCCGACGTGCCGCCGGCGTCTCCTATCAACTGGCTGCGGTATGTGCTGCTGGTGAACCCCGACCAGAAGAACCCGGAGGGGCGACCGACTGCATCAAGTGTGGACCTGGAGAAATACAAGACGATCTTCGAGCAATGGCCGCAGTGCCGGGGCGCGTACCTCGACGGCACCTCGGGCTGGTCAACCACAGGCTTCGACTATTGCCGCGACCACTTCCCCTGCTTCAACGATCCGTTCCAGTATCTCGGCAACGTGTATCGCCCGTGCGCGAGCGGGATGGCTTCGGTCGTGCGCTGGGTGGACGAGTTCAAGAAGCGTTTCCCTGGGAAGCTCGCCTTCGGTAATGTGTGGGCTTCGAACCGCATGTTCCCAATGTGCATGGGGCTCGACGTGTGCGGCTACGAGAGCAGTCGCTGGTATGACCTCGAATACGCAGACTACTACCGCGCCGCCGCTTACCACAAGCCAGGACTCTACCTCAACTACTTCCGCATCGGCCAGCAATTGGATACTCGTGATGGCGGTGAGAAGTTCTTTCGTTACGCAACCGCGTATGGTCTTTCGCCCAGCATCGGTCGGTTCACCGACGAAGCCTACCAGAAATTCGGCGACCTGCAGCATCTCTACATCCCGATCGTCAAGCACTTGTTCCGCGCGGGTTGGGAACCCGTGACCCACGCCGAGGCAAGCGATCCGGTGGTCCGGGTGCAACGCTTCGGGACCAGGCTGCCGATGTATTTCACGCTGCTGAATCCGAGTCCTGCGCCGCGTGAGGTGGAGTTGGTGATTGATGCGCAAGCTTTGAGATTGAAGACCACATCTGTTGTTGCGGTGGAGATGGTAGGCTCGGAATCGGTGGCGTTGAGCAAGCACGGAGCGTCTCTGACAACAAAGGTCACTCTCGGCCCGGAGGATGTTGCCGTTGTTGCTCTTCTTCCTGCGAAGGGAGTTGGGGCTTGGTATCGTGAGCGCGCCGCGGAGAGCCTTCAAGGCGCGGCGTATGTCTACGCCCAGACGCCGCCAACCGCGGAAGCCGCGGTCTTGGCCAAGCGGGTCTCGGATGTCAAGAGCAGCAACGTCGTGTCTATCGCGGAAATGATCAATGCAGTCAAGACCGACCTCACGCGGCTGCGCTCTGAAGGAGTCAAGCTCCCGGAGGACTTGAAGCGGAAGAGCTACCTGCGCGACCTCGACGAAGCCGACCGGCTGCTCAACGAATCGTTGCTCGCAGACGTGGGAGGGAGAGTGGGCTGGAAGGACGGACGCATCGCGCCAATTGATGGCAACGTGCAGTTGTTTGCTGAGAGCCAGCCTCACAGTGGAGACGTGTGCCTGACGCTGAACAGCATCCTGCCGGGACGAGCGGTGGAACCCGCCGCGTTGCCGGCCTCCGAGGCGAAGCCAGAGAAGTCTACCGGGCTGATCTGCCCACCGGAGCGCGCCTTGTCCGCAGTCGCTGATATCGCATTCGACGACGCTTCGAGAAAACCTGTGACGCTGAGGCGGCTCGGCCATGCGTTCTTCGGCCCCGTTTGTGAGTTGAGCGCGAAGTCTTCGGAAAACGCCTCGGAGCTGGTTGTACATTTCCGGAACAGCGACACACGACCGAGGCAGTTTGAGCTGGTGTTGAGAGCCTCCCCCCAAATCACACTGCACCCCTCGGAGGCATCGCTCAATCTTGCCGGAGGCGAGAGCAGAGACATCAACGTCAAGGTCACCTTTGCCACAGGAGTGAAGTCGGGCTCCTATCCGGTGACGATCTTCGCGCGCACCGATGCCGGAGTCGTTGCCGAACGGAGCGTAGTTCCCATCGTCTACGCGCTTCCTCTCGAAGCAGGTAACCTCGCGCTCGCCTCCGCCGGTGCGAATCTGACTGTTGACTGTTTCTACTTCGCCTACAGCGAAAAGCCCATCAACGACGGTGTTGTCAATCCCGTCGGTGTCGCCTTCAACGCCGCGGCGTGGGCGTCGAGCGAGGCGGTGGAGGACCACTGGGTCGAAATCCAATGGCAGCAGCCGAAAACAGTCGGCAAGGCAGTCATTTACTGGAACGTCGAGAACGAAGTCGTGTGGACCTCGAAGCACGTCCTCGTGCAAGTGAAAGAGGTCAACGAATGGAAAACCATCGCCGAGTTGAACCAGAGAAACGTTGAGCCGGTAACGGAGTGCCGGTTTGATTCCGTAACCACCAACGCTATTCGCCTTCTGCAGCCAAGAGGCGGAGGACCGGTAGTGCGCCCCAACATTATGTGGTTGCGTGAGGTGGCGGTGTATAGGAAATGAGGTTTCGACACGTACCGACTCGGCGAATATGTCGTGAGAAGGGCAGCGAAGGCCCTCCAGTAACCGGATCCTTGCCCTCGCGACTTCCGAGCATCGTCTGGGCAACGAGTTGGGTGAGCTTCCTGACCGATATGGCGACTGAGTTGGTCTATGCGCTGTTGCCAGCCTTCTACGCGACGACTCTCGGGCTCAACGCTCTCTGGCAGGGGATCATTGAGGGCTGTGCGGAAGCCATTGCCTCGCTCACGAAACTCTTCAGCGGTCACTGGTCCGACCGGTCCGGTGGCCGCAAATGGTGGATGGTTGCAGGCTACAGTCTCAGCGGCCTGAGCAAGCCACTGTTGCCTCTCGCCGGAGGGGCCGCAGGGGTGATGGTCCTGCGAGGTTTCGACCGGCTCGGCAAAGGGATCCGAAGTGCGCCTCGGGACGCTATCCTGTCCCGGGAGGTGCAGGGGGATCAATGGGGACGCGCCTTTGGACTGCAGCGCGCCATGGATCACGCCGGAGCGCTCACCGGGAGTCTCGTGGCCAGCGCGTTGATGTTCTTTGGTGTTGTGACCCTCGAGAACCTCTCACGGCTGTTCTGGTGGACGCTCTTGCCCAGCGGCCTGGCGGTTGTGCTCATCCTGCTCTTCGTGCATGAGAAAGAAGGGGCAGTCTCGTCAACCGATGTGAAAGGGCAGGAGACATCGCTCTCCCTCAAGTCCGCTCTCCGTGCGTTGCCACCGTCGATGAGGCGTTACCTGGTGGTGCTCGCGATCTTCTCTCTTGGGAACTCCACCGATGCATTGCTCTTGCTGCGGGCCCGAAACCAGATGACGGAGGGCGGGCTCAGCCTCCACACCGCGACCGCGTTGATGCCGATGTTGTGGGCCTGGTTGCACGTCGTCAAGTCGTTGAGTTCCACCCAGGGCGGGCCTCTCAGCGACCGGCTTGGGCGGAGAAAACTCGTAAGCAGCGGGTGGGCGCTCTATGCTCTCGTCTACTGCGGGTTTGCGCTGTGGAGCGGTCCGCTGGCGCCCTGGGTTCTCTTCGGTGTCTATGGTGTTTACTATGGTCTCGTGGAAGGGCCGGAGCGTGCCCTCGTCGCTGACCTGTGTCCTGACCCGGATCGACGAGGC
>JACQGJ010000610.1 GCA_016199605.1 Armatimonadota bacterium
AACAACAAAATTGTTACTTCGTCAACCCTGCAGCCTTGCAGGGGAGCAAAGACGAAGGGATGGGTCTCCAAAGGAAGGGGAGTTCCCTTGCTTACTCTGTAGTTCTAACTGGCTTTCGCCATGCCGTTTGACACCCAATCCGTTCTGTGGTTTACTCCACGTGTTCCTTGATGCACTAACTGCGAACTGTGCTGATTACCGGATAGCACGGGGGCGAGCAGATACCGTGCATGTGTTCTCTGGCGATGGCTTTGTTGTTGAAGTCGCTATGGGTGAGACAGTTCACCAGTCGAGATCATGGGAGGGGAAGGCGATGGCACTGCTGCGTATGTTGGGTCACATCGGAGGGACAGAGGTCGCGTGGATCGCGGCCCTTTTGTTGTTGATGGCAGTCGTGTCTCCGGGAGCTGCTGAGGATACAAGCCTCGTTCTGGATTGCAGACTTGATGAAGGCAGCGGCGCGCAACTGAAAGACGTGAGCGGCCACGGCAACCACGGCCAGATTCACGGCGCCAAATGGATTAAGATGGACCGCGGCCACGCGCTGGAGTTCGACGGGACAGAAAGCTATGTAGATTTCGGCAACTCCTCGTCACTCGACATCACGGGCCCCATCACCGTCGAAGTCTGGGTCTGTCCCACCGACATTCCCACGGGCGAGCCGGGCATCTTCGGCAAGTACATCGACAGCAGCTTTGCTCTGACCTACTACACGAACGGGCGGTGCTACTGGTACATCAACCACGGCAGCAACGGAGTCAGCACGCCTTTGCCAGTTGGAATGTGGCATCACGTGACCGGCACGTTCGACGGAAAGAGGGTCGCTCTCTTCCTCGACGGAACGTGCCAGGACACCCGGGAGTCCGCGTTCCCATCGCTGCACCATGGGGATCATCTGTTCATGGGCGCTGTCGCCGCAAACCTCCGGGCGATCCAAAACAGCCCGAAGGACCTCGCGTACTTCAAAGGCCTGATCGGCGCTGTCCGCGTCTACGACCGGGCCTTGTCAGAACCGGAGATCAGGGAGCACTACTACCAGGAGGTCAAGACCTACGACCAGGGACCGCTGTCACCCGCGCCGCCTCCAGACGACGTCCTGGCACGGTGGAAGGCTGAGACCAGCCAGGAGGTGTCCCCCAATCTTGCGCTCGCCTCCAACGGCGGACGGGTGGTGACTTCATCCAATGCCAACCTGGGGAACCTCTACTCGGAGAACCTGCATGACGAGAGTCTCCGCACGCCGTGGCGATCGTATCAACCGACTCGCGAGGAATGGGTCGAGGTCGCCTGGGACTTCGAGGTGTTGGTCAACCGCGCCAAGCTCTTCCAGGATCCTGCGAAGCGCAGCTCGGCTTTGGAGTTGTATGCCTGGTCGAAAGACACATGGCAGCGCATCGCCGGACAGAAGCTATCTGCCGCGGTGAAAAGCCCAGAAGGCATTCTGCTCAAGACCGAGACAGTGCGAACCAAACGGGTTCGCCTTGTCCTCAAGAACGACAAGCCACGGCATTCATGGCTGCACGAGATTCAGGTCTACGGTCCGCCTCAACCGCACGTCAGGTTGACGTGCCAGGGAGGCCAATGGAAGTATCTTCCATTAGGGCAGGTGACGCCGCGTTCGGGTGAGCCGCAGGTTGTTCGGGTGGACGAGGCGGCGCTTTCTCCAGCCACGACCAAGCTTCAACGAGAAGTGAACCTCACGCTGAAACTGACACCAGCGGAGGCTCTCACCGATGACTATGTTTTCGTTGTTACGGTCGGCGAACGAGAGCAGTCGTTCGCGAGTAGCGACTACACGGTCGCTCGCGTCATCCTGAATCCGCCAACGCTCCCGACCCGATGGGAAGCGGGGCAACCCGTGACAATCAGCGTGCCCCTTTACATCCCGGTCCACGCACCACATGGCTCGCTGGACATGATGCTTCACGCGGTGAGTCCAAAGGGACTGCCTCCGGTCCGGTTTGCGGATGCCTCGGGCGCGGAGATGACTGATGGTCGCATCGGTCGAGTCGAGATTCGCCGGTTCCCGGACAGAGTTGTGGTGGACTCCCGATCTCATTCCGCAAGCATTGATGCCTCCAACGGAACGGTCATCTCGCTCGACGGTCGTAAGACCGCTCCCATCCTGTTCGCTCTCTACACGCCCTCGTTCGAGAGGTTCCACTACTACTCGCAAGCGGCGGGGGTCAAGCTGTATCATCTTCAGGTCTTCCCGTATCGGATTGACGTCGGGGACTATCAGAAGCGCAACTACGAGTATGTCGGACAGAATGTGCGCAACCTGCTGCGGATTGACCCTGACGCATACGCGATCATCGAGGTGGACATGCGCACCAGCGCCGCCTGGCAGGAGGCCCATCCCGACGGATGCCTCTATACTCACGACGGCCGTCGGATGCACGAGAGTTTCTGCGCCAAGGAGTATCGCGAGGAGGCGACGAGCTATCTCACAAACCTGGTGAAGTTCTTCCAATCGCAGCCCTACGGCAACCACGTCGTCGGCTACCTCGTCGAGATTGGCGAGCCGGAGGGTGTGCTCAGCGGATCACCGGCCGTCGGCGACTACAACCCGCAGGCGATTGAAGCTTTCCGGGAGTTTGTCCGCAAGCGATATGGCACCGAAGACCGTCTGCGCAAGGCATACAACGATCCCACTCTGACCTTCGCAAGTGTCTTCCCCACTCACTCAAAGATCATGGAGCCCGGCTACCAGGGAGGGATCTTCCTTGACCCGACCACACAGCGCCTGACCATTGACTACCACGAGTTCCTTTCTTCGCTGATACCGACTTTTCTGATCGAGCATTGCGCTCGCCCGATCAAAGAACTGACCAACGGCCGCGCCCTCGTGGGGAGCTACTGGGCTTACCTGACCGAAGACATTGCCCACGGCCAGGCCAGCCACCAGGGCAACCATTCCTACCTCCCCCACGTCTTCGCGTCACCTTATCTCGACTTCTTCGCCTCGCCGTTTTCCTACGGCACGCCGGCCCGACATGCGGGCGAGCCCTACCGAACCTTTCAGCCTCACGACTCCGTGCGCATCAATGGCAAGCTGCACATTCCCGAGTGCGACCATCGCACTTTCCGTGCAGGGACCGTTCTTCATGGGCGCAATTTCAGCCGGGAGGAAACTCTTGCAATCATCCGTCGCGACCTGGGCACCGCGCTGATGCGCGGCATGGGCGCGTGGTTCTCCGACTGGACCAGCAACAACTCGGAGGACCGTAGACAGTCCGAGCCTTTCTTCACCGATTCGCAGATTCTCGGAGAGATCGCAAAACTACGGAGGAAGCATGAGCAAACCTTTGACCTGAAGCGCGGGCAGGATGCGGAGGTTGCCGTCTTCGTCAGCGGAACGAGTTACTACTATCACGACAATAACGCACAGTCGCTCTACACCGACCTCATCTACAACACGCTCTACCGGAAGATGCCGGCGATCGGAGCACCCTATCATGAGCTGATCTTTGAAGACGTCCTGAAACCACAGGTGCAGAAAGACTACAAGTGCTACATCTTCCTCAACGCGTTCTACATGACCGAGGAGCAACGCAAGGCGATCGAGAACCTCAAACGGGACGGAAAGACGCTGGTCTGGATCTACGCGCCGGGATACGTTGGAGATAGGGGACTTTCACCGGCACGCACCGAGGAGTTGACTGGCTTCAAGATATCAGCAGACCCCGCCGGGCAGGCGTTGACCTGCAAGATGACCAACGCGCCCCATCCGATCTGCGCGAGCATGGCTGGCAAGGAGTTCGGTGGCGACAGCGGGGGCATTGCCCCACGATTCTACGTGAGTGAAACCGCATCGCAGACTGCCGTGCTCGGCAATTACCCCGACGGCAAGGCAGCTTTCGTGGCCCAGGACTTCAGAACCCACAAGAGCGTCTACTGTGCGGTCCCGTTGCTGCCGACCGAGCTTCTGCGCAACATCGTCCGCTACGCCGGTTGCCACCTCTACGTGGATCAGGATATCTACATGGACGCCACCCGCAACTTTCTGATGTTGACGAATACCTTTGCCGGGGCGCGCACCTGCAAAGTCAGCCTCCCAGTGAGAAGTCACGTGTCCGACCTCTTCACCGGGAAACCGGTGGCAAAAGCGACAACCGGTTTCGAGGTGAAGATGGAGCCTGGCGAGACGATGCTCTTTCGAGTGGAGCGAATACTGGCCAGATGAAGCCCACCTCTATTGCCCCAACAGTTCTTTCGGGGTCGGGTCAATATACCACCTGCTGGCTCGGATAGCATTGGCTTCGTGGATCGCATGAGTGGCCCCTTGACCATGCTGTCCCTCCTCTCGTAGAATCGTTCCACCGTGAAACTGCGCACAAGACTGCTTCTTCTGCTGGGCGCGGCCATCCTGTGTGGCGTGCTGCTCTCCACGGCGATTGTGTACGTCGTCGCGCGTCAGGAACTGGAAACGCTGGCGAAGCGCGGGTTGGAGGATGCGGCTCGCTTTTTCAGCCATGACAGTGATGCCTGGGCGGCAAGTTTCAAGGCCGACTCAAGACTGTGGAGCGTGCAACCTTTGGTGAGTCAAGTCGCCGACGGTCGTCGTGACCGGACATCCTCCGAGGCGCTGAATCGGTTCTTCCGACAATGCGTCCAGGGAAAGGATATGTATGAATCTGTCTCGCTGATGTCCGGAGATGGGGAGGTTCTGGCCTCCTCCTACTCCCGGCCGGAAGAAGTTGGATTGCTCATGGTGGATTCGCTTCCTCGGGATCCAAGCTTTGCCGCATCCCGCGCAGGAAACCAGGTCGTCTCTCCGGCGTACCTCGGCGACTCGGGCCAGCGAGTCTGCGTCGCTCTCTACACCCCGGTTCCTTCACGAAGACAGGGGTCTGCTGTGCTCAGGGCCGCTCTCGACCTCGGAAGGATCAACGAGCGCCTCATGCAACCCCTGCCCATCGGCAAGGCCGGCAGGGCATACATTTTTGATCCGGGCTTGACCGTGCAGCAACTGAAAGGACAGTCGCCCCAGGGTCAACTTGTCTCCCTGCCCAACATGCCCCACAATATTCCGGCGCTTCGCGAAATGCTCACGAAGGACCACGGGATTGCCAAGTATCAGGCGCGGCGGGGAATCCGGATGGCTGCCTACCGGCGACTGCATGAAGCGGGTTTGGTGCTGGTGGTCGAGTTGCCGTTGCGGGAGGTGCTCGCACCGATCAAGTCAATTCAACAGGTCACGTTTCTGGTTGCCGTGATCATCTTGGCTCTCGTGTGGGGCGCGGTGTATCTCATCGCCAATCCTCTCGCCGCCAGAATCCAAGAGTGTCAGGACCTTGCCAGGGATATCCAGGACGGTCACTTGGACCGACGATTGGCGATCACGACGGGGGACGAGATCGGTCTGCTCACCGGGGGGCTGAACGCTATGGCGGAGACGCTTCAGCAGAATCGAGACGATTTGGAAAAAGCAGAACAAGACCATCGGCGCATGGAAGAAGCCGAGCGCCTGCTTGTGGAATCCCGCCTGCGGACGCTCCGTTACCAGATCAACCCACACTTTCTGTTCAATGTCATCAACTCCATCGATGCCCTCGCCCATGAGGCGCCCGAGCGCGTTCACACGCTGGTGCGGGAGCTTGCCCGGTATCTGCGTTTCTCCCTGCAATGGCGAGAGGAATCGGTCGTTCCCCTGCAACTGGAACTCGAGGCGATAGAGAGCTATCTCCAGGTTGAGAAGGTGCGGTTTGAGGAGAACCTCGAGGTCCAGGTCGAAGCGTCCAATGAAGCACGAACGTGCGCCGTTCCCATTCTCTTGTTGCAGCCGCTGGTCCAGAACGCGATCAAGTACGGAATGGAAACCAGCGTGCAACCCTTGCGGCTGAAGGTTTCGGCTGTGGTTGCGAACGGCGAATTGCACCTTGCCGTGGCGAACAGCGGCAGGTGGGTCGAACCCGGAACCAGTTCATCAAGGAAGCAAACCCGACTCGGACTCGAAAACCTCCGCAAACGCCTTGAGCTGCTCTACCCGGAACGGCACACCCTCGATGTCGGGGCAGTAGACAACTGGGTCGTTGGAACGATACACTTGCCCGCAGAAAACGCAGATAGACGCAGAAAAGATCTTGGAATGGGGTGAGTCGATTAGGGAAAACCACGGGATTCCCTTCATGCACCTCGCCGGCTTTCCGCTGTTCAAGACGGTTTCCCGAAAGGAATGTCTGCGTGGTTCTGCGTCTTCAGCGGGAAACAACTCGGAGATGAAAAGCGATGGACTTACTCGCCGAAAACGTAGAAAGACTCTGAGGTTGACCTTGGCCCGAATCAAAGACTTTCTGCGTGATTCTGCGTGTTCTGCGGGAAACAACTCGGAGGTGGAAGATGAGCGAGTTTCTGTATAAGGAAGAAACCTACCGAATCCTGGGGGCGTGTTTCGAGGTTTACAAAGAGAAGGGATGTGGGTTTCTGGAGCCGGTCTATCAAGAGTGTCTGGGGATCGAGTTTGATATCCAGGGAATCTTATACGTCCCCAAGAAGAAGCTACGGCTTACCTACAAAGGGCGCCCTCTGGAGCAAACCTACGAAGCCGACTTCGTGTGTTACGACAAGATCATTGTGGAGATCAAAGCTGTCTCAGAACTGGTGGACCAACACCGCGCGCAGATTCTCAACTACCTTCACGCCACCAAGATGAAGGTCGGTCTTCTGGTCAATTTCGGTCATCATCCCAAAGTCGAACACGAAAGATTTTCTATCTCAAAGAAACTGGCGGAAATGCCCGCAGAACACGCAGAAGAACGCAGAAGTTGACCTGGCCCAGACCCAAAGATTTTCTGCGTGATTCTGCGTATTCTGCGGGAGGTAATTGAGAATGACCAAACTCAATGCGGTTATTCTAGATGACGAACGCCTGGCCCGTGAGAACCTGAAGCGGATGCTGGCGGCCTACCCGCAGGTGGAAGTCGTCGGTATGGCCAGGAATGCCTCGGAAGCCCGGAAGCGTCTTCAGGCGAAAAAACCGGACGTTGTTTTCCTGGACGTTCACATGCCGGGAGAGTCAGGTTTCGACTTCTTGGAGTCTCTGGAGAACCCGCCCCACATTGTCTTTGTCACTGCCTACGATGAGTATGCAATCAGGGCGTTTGAGGTCAATGCCGTAGACTATCTCCTGAAACCGGTTGAGGCTGCCAGGCTCGACGTCACGATTCAACGGGTCCTTGGTCGTGTCACACGGGAACAACCCGCGGAACTCAAGTATTCCGATCTGATCCTCCTCGATACAAACGGTCGCTCCATGTTCGTTCCTCTGAAGAGCATTACTGTCATCATGTCAGACGGCAACTACACCGACGTCATGGATGTTGCCGGCAACTGCCAGACCGTCCGGCGATCCCTCGCAGAGTGGCGAGCGCTCCTGCCCGAGGGAGACTTTGTGGACCTCGACCGGCGCACCATCATCAACCGGCACCACGTCCGGCAGTGGCAAGCTCAGCAACGAGAGACAGACCTGTTTCTCGGTGAGAACTCCCATCCCCTCCGCCTCGGGCGCACCGCGTCAGAGCGGTTCAAGAAAATGGTGGAGGGAGAGAACGGATGAAGGATGAAGGCGGA
>JACQGJ010000624.1 GCA_016199605.1 Armatimonadota bacterium
AAGTGGCTGGTCGGATGGAGCTGATGTTGGACGGAAACTGTCGCCTCACGGAGGAGCAAGCCCTTCCGATTGCGCGAGAGCTTGACCGCCTCGGCTTTGCATGGTTCGAGGAACCGATCCCCTCCGATCAGATGGAGGCCTACGCTCGTCTGTGCGCGGCGGTGGAAATGCCTATTTCCGGGGGCGAGAGCTTCACCACACTGGAGCAGTTTAGATTCCACCTTGAGAAGAAGGCCTATGATATCGTGCAGCCCGATGTTGGGCTGTGCGGTATCACCGAGTCCATGCGTATCGCCCTCGTGGCACAACGCTATGGCGTGGACGTCTGCCCACACAGTTGGCACAATGGTCTCATGGCGATGGCGAACGGTCACTACGTCGCGGCACTTCCGAACCCGCGCGTGCTGGAGTTGTGCATGATCCAAGGACCGCTGCAATGGGCAATCCTGAAAGAACCGCCGACCATCGAGAACGGCTGGTTGGTGTTTCCGGACAGGCCCGGTCTCGGAGTGGAGTTGGCCGAGGACTTGGAGGAGCGCTGGCCATATATTGAGGGTGGTTACGCGGTTCAGGTGCAGCGGTAGAAGCCAAATCCGAAACCCGAAACCCGAATCCCGAAATTCGAAACAAACTTTAACTCTCAATGCCAGACCCAAAACCAAGAACGCTGACGGAGACCACCATGGAGAGATTTGCTCCGCTCAATCTTACCCCGGACGAACTCATCGATTACACCCCGGAATGGACGGGTGATCGGTTTCGCGATGGTCGCCCGAAAGTTACGGACAGCATCCTCGAACGCATGGAACAGGTGACGATCACCCAGGCGTGGGGCGTGCTGGCGGGTGCGGGTTATCACTGGCAATACGAAGGCGGGTGGATGTGTACCCATTCGGGTGGGGTGTTGGTGGGCCGCGCTCTCACGGCTGTCTACATGCCCCGGCGGCCCGACATGCGACAGGTGATGGAAGAAAAGGGCGCGCGGTGCGGCTGCATCGGCGATCAGATTTCCTGGCCGATTGACATGCTGGTTCCGGGCGATGTCTACGTCGCCGATGTCTTCGGGAAGATCGAACAGGGACCCGTCATTGGCGACAATCTCTCGACGGCGATTTTCGCCAAGTCCGGCAACGGTGTTGTCCACGACGCCGCGGTGCGAGACCTCGATGGCATTCAGGCGATCCCGGGTTTCACGAGTTTTGTCCGCGGCGTTCATCCAACTTATGCGTCGCCGACCATCATGTTGCTGGGCGTGAACACTCCAATTCGAATCGGTCACGCGACCGTGATGCCGGGAGATGTTGTGCTGGGGAGACGCGATGGCGTCATCTTCGTTCCGCCTCATCTTGCGGAGAAGGTCGTGAAGACCTCCGAGTTGATCCGCCTCCGCGATGCCTTCGGCAAGCAACGGCTGCGAGAGGGGAAGTACACCTCCGGCCAGATTGACGCCCAATGGCCCGACGACATCGAGGTCGACTTCTCGCGTTGGCTGGAAGACCATGTTGACGAACTGCCAGTGCCGAAGGATGCGATTCAGGATTTGCTGAAGGAAAGAACGTGGTAGCGTTGCACTGACGACAAGGAGATGAGTTGATGTCAGAAGAGAAGTCAGACGCCTTAGCCTGGTGGCGAGAGGCAAGATTCGGGATGTTCATTCACTGGGGCATCTACGCCCAGCCAGCGGGGGAGTGGAAGGGGGAGCGCATTCCCAGTCTCGGTGAATGGATCATGCGGAACGCGAAGATACCCATTCCCGAATACGAGAAGATCGCGGAGCAGTTCAACCCCGTGAAGTTTGATGCCGAGGAATGGGTTTCCATCGCCAAGGACGCGGGCATGAAGTACCTCGTCATAACCGCCAAGCATCACGACGGGTTCGCGATGTTCAAGTCAGCGCATCCCTACAACATCGTGGACGCCACTCCCTACGGCAAGGACCCGATGGCGGACCTCGCCGCCGCCTGTCAGAAGGCGGGAATTCGGTTGTGCTTCTACTATTCGCAGGCGCAGGACTGGCACGCGCCCGGCGGCGCAGGTCACTGGGAAGAGGACGATGGGTCCGGCTGGACGCAGCAACCCGTCGAGCCTGAACGCTTTACAAGGTATCTCGAAGAGAAAGCGAAACCACAAGTCCGAGAGTTGCTCACGCAATATGGTCCCATCGGCCTGATCTGGTTCGACACGCCGGTGGTCATCACGAAGGAACAGAGCATCGAGTTGCGGGATCTGGTTCACTCGCTGCAGCCCGACTGCCTTGTGAGCGGCCGAGTCGGCCACGGAGTCGGCGACTACGGCAGCCTGGGCGACAACCAGCACCCCGATGGGGCGGTGGAGGGAGACTGGGAGACGCCCTGCACGATCAATGACACTTGGGGATACAAGTTTTACGATGACAACTGGAAGTCGCCGGAGGACCTGATACGTCTGCTGGTCAAGTGCGCCGCCAAAGGTGTCAACTACCTGCTGAACGTCGGGCCGACAGCCGAGGGAGTCATCCCGGAGCCCAGTGTCGAACGCCTGAAGGCGGTCGGTCAGTGGCTGAAGTTCAACGGCGAAGCGATCTACGGGACGAGGGCAACGCCCTTCCCGTGTGACTTCGATTGGGGGCGGGTGACATGCAAATCCGGCCGCGTCTATCTTCACATCATGAATTGGCCCGAAGAGACTTTGCGTATCGCAGGCCTCCGCAACCGAGTGCTGCGGGCTTTGATGCTTGCCGGCAGCGTATCCGTTCCGTTCAGTCAGTCTCACGAACCTGGAAGCGACAGCCGGATGGTTGAGTTGAACCTGCCGGCGGAACAACCCGATCCCGGCATTGTGGTTCTCGCCCTCAACATCGAGGGTGAACCCGAGGTCAGTTCCCTCCCGGTTGAGAAATGATGAAGCCGCCGGGTGTCGTCTTGCTCCAGCGACAGGGCACCTACGCCGACCACGAACGGAAGGAGGAGGTAATGTCGTTTCATGACGAACAATTCGAATTCGAGTATGAACTCGACACCTATTATTCAACCTACCCCACCGACCTTTCGCAGATCGAGACCGAGTTGCACCGCCTGAGCAGTCACCATCCGGAG
>JACQGJ010000625.1 GCA_016199605.1 Armatimonadota bacterium
GCAATTCTCCTCGCGATGCCCTTGTGGTTCAGCAAGTTGACCTATGAGCAGTTCGAGTTGCCGAAGATCAACCTCCTCTGGTGGCTCACGGCCTTCCTGATTGTGACTTGGTCGATCGCACGGCTCAATCCCCACAATACTTCGTCACGTCTGCGGAACTTCGACATCTGCCTTGCCCTCTATTGCCTGTGGCTCGGGGTGGCCACCTTCTTCTCGATCAGTCACATTGCCAGCTTGCTCGGGGCCTATCGCAGTTTCCAGAATGTCTTCACCCTCCTCGTGGCTCCCCTTCTGGCCTGGGTTGCCAGCCGGGCGATTCGGAAGGAGGACCAAATCCGTTGGGTGGCATGGATGGCTGTAGCGGCTGGTACTGCGGCAGCTCTATATGGCGTTTGTCAGCAATTCGGATGGGATCCGGTGGACTGGGCAAGGGGAACCATGGTGACGTCAACTCTTGGGAACCGCAATCATCTGGGTGCATACCTGTGCCTCGCGATTCCTCTCGCAATTTCCTTGGCAATCGGGGAGAAACGCTCGGACCTGCGAACGGCATGGCTTGTTTCCGTTGTTCTGATGGTCATCACCTTGATCCTCAGTCTGACTCGTGGGGCGTGGCTCGGATTTATCGCCGGTTTCGGCGTGATGGTGCCTGTCTACCTTCGGAGAGCCTCGCGACAGGAGGTCTTGAGGTACACCCCGTGGGTGGCGGGGATACTTGCGCTTTCGCTGGCAGTCAGCGCTGGAGTCTACGCCACGATGAGTGAGAAGAACCGTGAGGACATTCATTCCAAGATCGTGACCATGCTCGATCCTCGTAGCGAGTCTGCCGCCTCACGCATTTACTTCTGGACGGCCGCCCTGAACGCCCTAAAAGACCGTCCCTTGTTTGGTGTCGGTCCCGCCACTTTCTACTGGGCCTACCTCATCTACCACCCGACGGAGAGCGAGGCGAGCATCAACGCCATCAACATCGTGCCGGACAGTCCCCACAACATCCACGTTGAAGGGCTGATGAACTCGGGACTTGTGGGTTATGCCTTGTACCTCGCCCTTCTGGGGTACTTCTTCCAGAGCGTGCTCAAGATCCTGCGAAGCCCCCAGGTCCCACCGGGGGTCCGGCACTTGTTCGTCGGCTGCTGCGGGTCCCTTGTAGCGTTTCTGGTCGATGGGTTCTTTCAGGTGGACATTATCGCCACCAAGATTCTGAGTTGGGTACTGATCGGGGTTACGGTTGGCTACGCGGCCTCATTGGACTCCGCTCAGGGGAGCGGGTCCACCCGTACGATCGGCGCCAGGGGGTCGGCGCGAAGCTCCGTGTCTCGGCAGGGGAAGTTCTATGTCGTCGGTCTCTCTGCGGCAGTCAGCCTCGCCATGCTGGCCTTTACAACGATCCGGATGGTGGCGGACTGGCACTACCGGGAAGCCTCCACCCAGCGCGATGGGGCGCGGGATCTGGGTGCCGCAATAAAGGATTACGAGATTGCCCATATTCTTGAGCCTTATGAGAGGGAGTATGCGAAGGATCTCGCCGACGCCTACTTTATGAGATCAGATGAGGGGTCCGATAGGGAGTATCTGCTGCACGCGCGGCGGAAGGCTGAATACCTTGTCAGGCTTTTCCCGCGTGATGGTTACGTCAGTGCAACCCTGGCGAAGATCTGCCTGGCTGACAAATCGGCGCAAAGCCAGGCATCGACCGACACAGCGATCGAGGAGCTTCGTAAGGCAGTTCTCGACGCGCCAAATGTCGCGCTCTTTCACTTCAACCTGGCCCTGGCGCTGGCGAAGAAAGGCACGCAGAACAGTCTGGCGGAGAGAGAAAAGTTGAAATGTCTGGTGGAGAGCAGTGAGGAACTGCAGAAAGTCATCGCCATTCACCCACAGTTCCCGGACGCCAGGAAGAGCCTGGAGGAAGTGAACGGGCTGTTGCTGAAGAGGGAGTTCGGTGGTTGACATGATGCACTACCGAACTCTTTCAAATCAGTTTGCTTGGGCACGGCGGATTCTCCTCCATCGCGATTCGTTGAGGAAGTCGCGCGTTCTTGTCCTCACGGTGATGGGGCTCATGGTTTCCCTGTGGCAGTGCGGCCAGACTTCCGGGGACCCTTTCCGCTTCATCATCCGGGCCGATCCAACCTCAATCCTGGCCAACGGGCGGAGCACGGCTACCATCACCGTTGAAATCAATTCCGCTCAAAACCCAGCAGGAATCAACGGCGCTTTCGTGAATTTCGTCACGACCCTGGGCGTCGTTGAACCCACGGCTCGTGTCTTCGGAAATACCGCGAGAGCCGTGTTGCGAAGTGGGACGATGCCGGGTATCGCGACCGTGACCGCCGTCATCGGACCGTCTCGCGAGCAGGTCAAGGTGCAGTTTCTTTCGATGTCCGGTGAAGGGGCGCAAGAGACGAAGTCGATCTCTATCACGGGAAAGAACCTGGAATATTACGCGGAGAAGAATCTCGTGATCGCTTCCGGCATGACCCGCGTGCGTTTCCGTCGGATGCGACTCAGTTGCGACGTTAAGCTGCAGTACGATGTGGACCGGATGTATCTTGCCGCGGACGGAGAATCGGGACAGAACAAGGTCGCCCTGTCCAACGGCAAGACAACGTTGGAGGGCGATCGCCTGAGGTATGACCTGGAGAAGCTGCGAGGGCTCCTGCTGAAAGTGAACCCTCAATCGGAGAGGAGGGTCTTCAGCGGGGACAGCCTGAAGGAGGAAGTTCCAGAAGAGCTTCCCCAGGGCGAAGAGCCACCCACCATGGAGGAGGTGCAGTTCCCGACTGTGGACAACGCGAGGGGAACGGTGGTGGTCGCTCGGCAGATTGTGATCTACCCGGGCTACAAAATCAAGTTTCGCAAAGCCCGCATCTACATCGATGGTAAACACGTCATCAGCCTTCCGTTGCACGTGTTGCCTCTGCAAGCGGAGGCTTTTGCCAGCTATGGCATCGTGGGAGATCAAGTCTTTGGTTTCAACTCGAGCGGAGGGTTCGGTCTCGACTTCCCTTTCTACTACCACGTGGACGCCGAAGGGCAAGGAGCGATCCGTCTTCGTCACGCGGGAGGAGACGGCTTTTTCACTGAAGCTCCGGGCTGGTCGTTGGCAGTTCAGGAGGATTATTCGTTGAGCGATTCAGGGACTGGCACTTTCACCTTCGACAAGCTGACACGAGGAAACTGGGGAGCCTCGGTAGACCACTCTCAGGAGTTCGGCCCGAACACTCGCGGCTTCTTCTACGCGTCTTCCCCGCAACACAGGGACCTCTTCGGGCGGGCGTCTTTCACCCGGGACTTTGCTGGTTACTCCCTGGGACTGGAGACCTACGGCGACGCGCCCTCGGACGCAGACTCCTCCTTCACCTCCCAACTCTACTGGCAACGCAAGTCCAAACCTCTCTGGAGCACATCACTTGACTTCTCGGTGTCTGCTGATCTGTCCTATGAGAAAGACCCTTCTGCCGTGGATTCGGAAGTGGTCAGCCAGAGTCTCCAGGTTCCCCTCTACTTCCCCGACTGGAGATTGTCGGGCAGATCCTTGGTCACGGCGAATCTCGAGCCTCAGATGCGTCACTCCGAGGCCGGGTTCTCGAATGTCGGGGTGGGGGCCAGCCTGGCGCTGAACCAGATTCTCTCCTCCACGTCCCTCGTTACGGTGTCCTATACCCGGAGCCCCGGCGGCGCCGCTTTCCAGGGAAGCTCGGGAACCCAATACGTCTCCGCCACTTTCTATTCCACCCCCAGTCGACTGTGGCAGTTCACCAGCTCCAGTACCCTCAATCTTTCCGACAGCAGCTTCTTCGGCTCAGGAACAGCCAACTTCAACATTGATGACGACTGGCGCCTCGGGCTTACCTCCACCTACCAGCGATTTTACGGGGACGCCTTCCTTGATCATGATATCACCGTCGGCCATCGGTTGGGGAAAATGGAGGGAACTGTGGGGTGGTCGAAGGCGCGGGGTCACCTCTACTTCCAGATCGGGAACTTTACTTTCTGAAGCCCCCGTGGCATTCCTCAGCCGGTTGAGACTCCATCGTAGCTATCATCTTTCTGTGAGGTAATCCCTGTGACCCAGGTTAAGTTCGAACCCCCACACCTGCTCCCTACCACCGTAGTGGGAAGCTACTCGCTGCCGAAGTGGCTTGAGCAGGCGCGAGCCTCGCATCTCAAAGGTGAGCTTTCAGACAGGGAGATCGAGGAAGCCCAAGATAACGCCGTGAAGTCCTGTATCAAGGACATGGAGTTGGCAGGCGTTGATCTCATCACCGACGGCGAACTACGCCGGGAGACGATGATCTACTTTTTCAACCGGAACATCCGCGGCTTCGACCTGTACGGCCCGGAGAAAGCGATCGGCTCCAAAGACGTTTCCGTGCGAATGCCCGATCCGGTGGTTAGAGAAAGAGTCAGCCGGGGGGACCTCCCTCTCATCTCGCATTGGGATTTCCTGAGACAGCACACTTCTCTGGCCACGAAAGTTTGCGTGACAGGACCCCACATGCTTGCGAAGAGGGCAAGCAACGAGTTCTATCCTTCAGACAAGGATCTTGCTTTCGATCTGGCAGACATACTCAACGGGGAGCTGCGAGATCTCGCGACTGCCGGCTGCAACTTCGTCCAGATCGATGAGGCTGTGTGGCCGGGTTATCCGGACGAGCTTTCTGCATGGGGAGCAGAGTTGTTCGAGCGGACTGTCAAAGGAGTGGACGCGAAAGTCACTCTTCATGTGTGCTTTGGCAACTACCAGAGGAAAGTCCTGTTCGATGGTACTTACGACAACCTCTTCCCTGCATTGCTGGAATCCGATACCTCGCAGTTCGTGCTTGAGTTCGCCCGTCTGGGGATTGAGCAACTCAACCTGTTCCGCAGATTTCCTACAGACAGAGAATTGGGTGCTGGAGTCATCGATGTGAAGACTGACGAGATTGAGACGCCGGAACTTGTGGCGGACCGCATCCGGAAGATCCTTGAAGTGTTCCCCCCAGACCGCGTCTATATCAACCCCGACTGCGGACTGAAATTCACCCGAAGGGAAATCGCCTTCGCCAAGCTCAAGGCCATGGTGGATGGGGCAGCGATCGTCCGCAGGGAAGTCACGGGTTCCGAGAACTGATCGGTGGGGGATTGGACGAGGACCTTCCCTTCGCACTCACCGTTGCCACTCATCTCCTGGCGACCTGCTCCCTCACGGGCCGAAGCACCGGTTCACTTGTGAGGCCGATGCTTGAGCGCCTTCTGGATTGACTCGACGACGGTGGTGATCACCTTGATGCGAGCGTATGTCTTGCACTCCGCTTCGACGATAGTCCAGGGGGCCCATTCGGTGTCGGTCCTGTGGAACATCTCTTCGGCGGCGGCGAGATACTCATCCCATCGCTCCCGATTCCGGTAGTCTTCGGCGGTGATCTTCCACTTCTTGAAGGGGTCCTTCTCGCGATCCTTGAACCGGAGCAATTGCTCTTCCTTCGAGATATGCATCCAGAACTTTATTAAGACCGTGCCGTCGTCGACGACCATCTTCTCGAACGAATTGATCTCGTCGTATGCCCGCTGCCATTCCTGTTTTGTCGCGAACTCCTCCACTCGCTCCACCAGCACACGCCCGTACCAGGTGCGGTCGAAAATGACGATCTCTCCGTGCCGAGGCAAGCGGAGCCAAAACCGCCGAAGGTAATGGAGGGACTTCTCGTCGGCTGTCGGAGCGGAAATGGCATGGGCGTCGTAACCGCGGGGATCCAGCATGTCCACCATCCGTTTGATGGCGCCCCCTTTCCCAGCGGCGTCCCACCCCTCGAAAGCGATGATCACCGGCACGCGGTTGTCGATGATCTTACGTTCCAGCTTCAGCAACTCCAACTGCATGTCCTTCAGCTTGTTCTCATACTCATGGTTACCGATTGTTTTCGACAGGTCCACCTGGTCCAGGTACTGCATTGCTACACCTCCGCTGGTAGAATAGGTTTTAGCCTCGTGAGTTGGACATCAAAGGCAATGTTTTCGCGGGTCATGAGTTCGCGCTCAGTAGTCCCGATTTGATTTCCTCCAGGAGAGTCTTGGCCCGGAGAACGTCCTTGATCTGTTGATCACCGGAAATCTCACGCTCGATGGTCAGAGGCCCGCGATAGCCCGTTCGGTAGAGCTTCGCGATCAACTCTCGAATGTGCACATCTCCTTCGCCCAACGGTTTCTCAACGCCCAGCTTCCCGCCGGGTTCGGGCCACACACCGTCCTTGCAGTGGGTGTTGAGCACGTACTTGCCGATCAGGTCCACGGCCGCGAGCGGACGACTTTTCCCGTACAGAAGCAGGTTCGCGGGATCGAGGTTGACGCCAACGTTATCGAGTCCGATGTCCTCGATAGTCCTCTTGAGAGTCTCCGCTGTCTCCTGCCCCGTTTCAAAAGCAAAGGTCTGCCCGTTATCTTTGCAGTAACGGCAAAAGGCCCGCATCGTCTCCAGGAACGGACCGTAGTTGGGGTCGTTGGGATCCTCTGGTATGAAACCGATGTGACTGGTCACGGCGTTGATACCGACCTCGCGACACCAGTTGGACACTCGGCAGGCATGAACTACCCGCTCTCCCCGCTTGTCTGGAGGAACCAGTCCGATGGTCCGAGGTCCATCAACCAGATCCCAGACATGTCCGTGATACATGATAAAGACGGAGGTAATGTGAATGCCGGTTGCCGCGATGCCTTCCTTGACTTTCTCCGTGTTTTCTTGTGCTTGGGGCCCGTAGAGGTTGTCATCTCCCGGGTCCCCCAACTGACAGGTCGTAAAACCCATGTCGACAATCTTCTTGAAAGACGTGCGGGAATCGCCGTGCAGCCCTGTCATAACCCCCAGCGGCAGGACGTCAGTACCTTGTGACATATCTCCTCCAAGTGAACGTGATTACTGGTTGATAACCGATTGAGCAGGATGTGTCAAGAGCCGGATTTCCTACTGTCCTACCCATTCCACCGTGAAAGACCCCCCTATGAAGGCCCTCCCGCCGGCAAACCCCATAGTGGACGACGAACACTCCGATAGGTAAATCTTCCCGGATTGACGCACGTCAAACCCGGTGTGTCAACCTCAATGATCTTGCCGGCAAGAGGCTCGTAGGCCGCTCGGAAGGCCACCGCCGCCTTCACGACGATGAGGTTGCGGTGTGAGGGATCGATGCCCAGGCTGACAATCTGCTGCAGGCTGAAGGGCGGAACTCGTTTACTTGTCAGCACAAGGAGGCTCCCGATGTCCCTGGGGCCACTGCTAACTTCCACGACCGCCGTGATCCCCTGATCATTGAATCGAAGTCCTCCGTGTCGCGGCTCTGTTTCTTCGTACAAGCCGTCGTGGATTGAGCGAACGAGGCCACTGATCTTGACCGGAGTGCCGTGCAGCTTGTCCGTCTTTCCTCCCACCGTGAGCGTGATGGGTTGTCGGACTCCTGTGCAGAGACATTCGGTCACTGCCTGGGGATCGTACAAGAGGACCAGCCAACCGTGCGCTTCTTGCTCAATCAACTCCGCCAGCAGAATCGTGCTGTCGCCGGCGGATCCCCCACCGATGTTGTCACCCATATCGACGAGAATGACCGGGGGAGGCGACGGCTCGCAGAGCGCCCTGCGGACGGCTTGTTGAGCGTCAGGAAGGTCCATCGCCAGGGATTCACGTCCCTCCCACAGCATGTCTGCCAACTTCTGGGCCTCGTGTTGAGCAAGGACTGGATCGTCGTCGGTGACCACCACGGCGGCGGGCCCCATCTCATGCACGTCACTGTACTGGTAAGCCCCCGCAAAACTGGCCACCAGAACTTTGGGGTTGCACTGCTCCAAGGCTCGGGCACTGTCCAGAACTGGGGACAAAGGAGGTCGGATCGTGTTATGAAAGCGGATATTCAGCACCATCAGAGGTTTGACCATGGCCTGCGCGGGGCGCACCTCACCGCGGATCGTTCGCGTGACGAGCTCCGCGGCTTGCAGTCCTCGTTCTCGCTGATCGATATGCGGATTGGTTTTGTAGACGATGAGAGCCGTCGAGTCGTGAACGATACGCTCCGAGATATTCGCGTGGAAGTCGTGCGTGACGACGATGGGGAACTCCGGCCCCAGTTCCCTCCTCGCACGCTCGACGACCTCACCATCGCCGTCCGGGAATCCTTCACAGACCATCGCGCCGTGCAAGGCGAGCAACAAACCCTCCACGCCTTCCGACTCCTTGGTCCGTCGGATCAATTCGCCGACCAGGTATTCGAAGGCTTCCGTAGTGACGGCACCGGAGGGCATCGCCCAAGCCATGACCGTCGGATGCAGGTCGTAGCCGAATCGTTGGCCGCCTTCGATAAAGCCCGCCATCTCATGATGGGATTCCCCCCACTTAGCCAGGATCTCATCTCCGTAAGTGAGCGAGGCAGACTCGAAGCAAGCGAGGGTTGTCGGGGTATCACTGAAACTGTTCGATTCGTGCATTATTCCGCCGAGGGCAATTCGCAATTCCGCATCTCCACAATCAAGTAGTATGAGAACCTCAAGGCAGCCCTAATTCTAACTGGTTGGCCACGGGTGTAAAGGTCCATTTTTCACATAAGCTTTACAGCCACGAAATGCGGTCGAAATGTCCCTCCGGTAGAATCATAGCAATTCATTGACGGTTCTCCCGCGGTCCTTGCGAGAGGTAGGAGCTTCCTGTGAAAACAATTCTTGTTATTGAGAAACACCCGAACTTGAGAAGATTGTATGTGAACTCGCTCAGTGGCATCGGCTACAATGTGCTCACTGCCTGGGAACCCGCGCAGGCACGCGAGAAGATCGCGCTTGGAGATCCCGATCTGATCGTCGTCGATCCCAGGTTGGGGGATGAGGAGGACGAACGATCCCTGAGTCGATTGCTCGACGGAGACAACCTGCCCCCGATTCTCTACAACCTCAGCAGTCACGGTACCGGAGAGGGTGTAGGTTCTCTCCGCACAGGCTATCAACTTCTCAAGACCTCGGACGTCGCACAGTTGGAGAGAATGGTTGAGGTCGCTCTCTCCAGGAATCGAGAACGGCGCCCCGGACCTTCGCGGAACCCCGTCCACTTCTCCTCGTCGCCAACACTGCCCGGAAAAAAACGCTTGCTTCAAGTGGGTGAGGATGCCATAATCATGGCGTCATCCGGGATGGAGGTTACTCACGAATGCGATTCATTAACGAGGTACCCAGGAGGGGGCCGCATTGCAGCGGGTTCGCGGCAACTGTAGTGTCTTGCCTTCTGGCAGTCGGTGTGACGGCGCATGCCGAGCTTCAGCGTGGAAGCGCTGCTCCGTCCTTCAGAGCAAGAAACGTCGAGGGGCTGTCGGTCGTATCTGGCCAGCTCAAGGCGAACGTGGTGATTCTCGACTTCTGGACCACTTGGGCAAAGCCCTGCGGCGATGCCATGCAGCAGTGGGAGAAGCTTCACCAGAAATACTCCGGGCAAGGCTTGCTGGTGATTGGCATCGCCATGGACGAGGATCCCAAACCGGTCAAGCCTTTCCTCAAGCAAAAGGGGATTACCTATCAGGTTTTGCTCGACGCGGACGGGCGAATCTCGGAACGCTACAAAGTTAAGGAACAGCCCACAACGTACATCATCGACCGACGAGGAATCATCCGGGAAGTTTTCCCCGGCTACAAAACCGGTCTCGAGAAAATAGTGGAACAGAACCTGGTGAACTTGCTGAAGGAAAAGTAGCGGGGTGTCCTGTCGGAACTGAGGTGAGGAGTCTCCAGGATATCCGAGCCATGAACGTGTGAGAGCGGCTGGCACACCGGAACCGCTCTCCGACTTTTTGTCCCCGGTCTCAGTTATTGCCTGGGTTGTTGAGGGGCGACTGCACCAGTTCCTGCGGCAAGGCGAACACCACGTCCTCTTGGATCGTTTCCAGCTCCTCGACTTCGTCGGCCCCAAGTGAGCGACAGTATTCCACCACCTGGGCGACGAGTTCTTCCGGCGCCGAGGCTCCCGCCGTAATGCCAACAGCCTCCGCCGTCCCCAGCCACTCTTCGCGGATCTCCGTGTAGTCGTTGATAAGATAGGACTTGGCGCCCGCCGCACAGGCGACTTCTCTCAGTCGCTGCGAGTTCGAGCTGTTCTCCGCGCCCACCACCAAAATCACAGGGGCGCGTTGGGCCAGATCTTTGACGGCCGACTGTCTGTTTTGCGTGGCGTAGCAGATGTCGTCCTTGGGGGGGGACGTCAGCTTCGGGAATCGCTCGCGCAAGGCATTGACGATATCTTTCACGTCGTCCACGCTCAGAGTCGTCTGGGTCAGATACACGACTTTCTCCGGGTCCTTCACTTCTATCTTCCCCACGTCAGAGGGCTCGCTCACAAGCTGTGTGGCGTAGGGGGCCTCACCCATCGTCCCCTCGATCTCCTCGTGTCCCTTGTGGCCGATTAGAATGATCGAATATCCCTCTCGCTCATACCTCAGTGCCTCGAGATGTACCTTTGTCACCAAGGGGCAGGTTGCGTCGATCACGCGTAGGCCGCGTCCTTTCGCCCGCTTGCGGACCTCTGGGGAGACTCCGTGGGCGCTGAAGATCACCAGCGCTTCCGAGGGGACCTGATCGAGGGAATCGACGAAGACCGCTCCCTTGCTCTTAAGCTCCTCCACGACGTGCCGGTTATGGACGATCTCCTTGCGAACGTAGATGGGAGGAGGGTAAATCGACAGCGCTGCTTCGACGATGTCAATGGCTCGAACAACACCCGCACAGAAGCCTCGTGGCTTCACAAGAAAAACCTTTTTCAAACTCGGCATCTATCCCTCCCAAGTCACCCCGGTAGCGACGCTGGCTCCGTGGATGACAATGACAGTATGAGGCTTCACTACGGAAATGTCACTCAGTCTCGGAGGAAGGAGGGCCGGCTTCGCCAGAGGGCTTTCCAGACTCCGGCTGAGCCGGAGGAGTTTCCATCATCGCTCGGAGGCGCTCGATGACGGGTTGGAACACGTGGACCCAGGTGTCCTTCACCAAGGGGTCTCCCAGACTCACGTGGTCGACGCCCTTCCAGTTCGCGAAGGTATTCTCGACCACTGTCTTCTTCGGGTTCTTCGCCCTGTTCTTCTCTCCCATGGGGGGCCGCTGGTCCTGCCAGAAGTTGAGATTCGTCTCCACGACCTCCGGGATCACATTCACGTCCGTCGAACGCCAAAAATCAACTCCGTCGATGGTCACCAGCAGCTTGACCGTCACCGGCTCCATCATGCCTTTGTCAATTCTGCGCTTGAGCAGGTTACACATCGCCACCGCGGTGGTAGCTCCGTAGCTGTGACCGATCATCACGACCCCGCGCCGGAACCCGTTCTCCCTTTCGATCAGCCGAATGAGGTCAGGCGCGTCGACCGTGTATTTCCGATAGATAACCTCCGGGAGTCCCTCCTTCTTGAACCTCCCGACGATGCGCTTCAGATACGTGTCCAGGAATCCACCGAGGGCGATGACCATAGGACCAGACTTCCCCTCTCCTTGAGACTGACCACAGTAGGTGTGCGAGCCAGGAGCAAACACTCCAAGAGCCAGAACCAACACCAGCGCAGCGGTTCTCGTGGCCGGGAATCGATGCTTGCGGGAGGGCATACCCAATCCCTCTTTCCGCCTCAACGCATCGTGGTAGGGAGTCTTGTGGGAAGTGAGTCCTTGCATTGCCGCCCTCCTGGTTTTGGCATGTGGTGGTTTAGTGCAGCCCTGGGGTTCGCCGCGTTTGCCGGTCGAGCACTCCCTGATCTAAGCAGCCAAGCGGTCCCTGTCTATCGGGGGCAACGCTCGGTCGGTGATGACCAGACCGAACCCGCATACCGAAGCCTTCCCGCCTTGATGCCGAGCTTCGGGAGTGGACGATTACGGGTCACTGGCAACGAATCAGGCTCCGCCGAACAAGTCCCTCACGAAGGTAGAGATGACGGAAAGGTCGATGACGTCTGCCGCCGCGAGGGCGAGAGTGATGATCGTGGTGATCAGCAACAGGCTGCCACATACAATCAGGGCAAACCAACCGTTCCCCCTTTTGCCGCGTTCCATCCCCTGGTTCTCCATCGGTTCTGTCTTGGCTGTCATAGTAACCGCCTCCTTTGTAAAGGTGTTTTGTGGTGCCGTTCGTCCAGGAGTGCTCGAAAAAGCAGAGTTAGCCCCTCCAGGACGAACGGCCACGGCCCAGTCTATTATAAACAACAACGAGCCCACAAGACAAAGC
>JACQGJ010000626.1 GCA_016199605.1 Armatimonadota bacterium
GCCTGATTCCGTGACATAGTTCGCCTGGAGGTGTCGAGTATATGTATCGCGTAAGTAGGACAATCGGAAATCATCGGGTAGTTCTGTTTGTGGGTCTCGGGACGTTTCTCTGCTTTCGGGGGTCTTTGCAGACGGCGCACGCCGCCTCTGCCGTGGAAAGCCTGCAGGAGGCTCTGATCAAGGTAGCAGAGCAGTTGAAGCCCAGCGTAGTCAACATCAGCTCCGAGCAGGTTATCAAGCAACGTCGCGGGCAGGGAGACCCCGAGGATTTCTTCAAGAACTTCCCTTTCGGCGAGCAGTTCCCGTTCACTCCGCCTCGCCCGCCCGGTCCCGGAGGTCGTGACAAGGAAACCAGTTTGGGCACGGGGATAGTGGTGCGGGAGGATGGTTATATTCTTACCAACAACCATGTCGTGCGAGACGCCACGACGGTCAAGGTGGTTTTCGATGATGGATCCGATCAACCGGAATCAGTGCTCGCCAAGGTCGTCGGAACTGACCCCGAAGCCGACATCGCTGTCCTGAAAATCGCCAAGCAAGGGCTCAAAGCCGTCGAGTTCGGTGACTCCGAGGCGTTGAAAGTGGGGAGCCTCGTGATAGCCATCGGGAGTCCTTACCGGTTCGAGCATACCGTCACTTTCGGCGTCGTAAGCGCCAAGGGACGACACCTGGTCGACGAGTCCCGGAGTCTATCCCTTCAGGATTACATCCAGACGGATGCCTCGATCAACAGAGGGAATAGTGGCGGTCCGCTTGTGGATATCAACGGAAAAGTGGTTGGTATCAACTCAGCGATCTGGACGCCAACAGGCGGCAACATTGGCATCGGCTTTGCCGTCCCGATCAATACCGTGAAGTCGATTCTGCCAAAGTTGATCAAGGGAGAAAAGATCGAGCGGGGTTGGCTGGGAATTCAGTTCCGACCGCTGAGCAAAGAGGCGGCCGAATTCCTGGGAGTGCCCCAAGGGTTCGAAGTGTCGGAAGTGCTGAAGGGCAGTCCTTCCGAGAAGGCAGGAATACAGAAGGGAGACATCATCGTTGAGTTTGATGGAAAGAAACTAACTTCCTCCGAACAGTTGCGCTCTGCCGTTGCTGCTCTCCAGCCGGGGAAGACCATCAAGGTCAAAGTCCTGCGTACGGACAATGACAAGGTTCAGGAGAAAGAGATCTCGATTGCTCTGGGCACAAGACCCGGCGGGGGCGCTGAACCGGCGAATCCGGAAATGGCCTCTCTCCTGGGGCTCGCCGTCCAGGAAGCCACACCAGATAATCTGCGCCGCTTCGGCCACCCCGAGGACGCAAAGGGTGTCGTGGTGACAGATGTCGAACCCGGTAGCGCCGCCGATGATGCGGAGATCACGCCCGGGGATCTGATCGTTGCTTTAGCCCGTGACAAGAACCGTATCCAGACGGTTCGCTCGGTCAAAGACTATAACCAAATGGTTGAGAACCTCAAAGAAGGCGACCGAATCTTCATTCGTCTTCAGAACGCCGAGGGATTGATTCGGACCCAACTACTGGTCGCCCGGAAGGCAGAGAATAAGCCCTGAACGCCTCCGCGTCGAGGGCTTTGAGAAAAAAACTGGATTTCGGGTTTACACGAACCGAACACTCTGGTACAATACCGGTGTCATCGCGGGGTGGAGCAGTCCGGTAGCTCGTTGGGCTCATAACCCAAAGGTCGTCGGTTCGAATCCGGCCCCCGCTACCATCGCCCCTCAGAGGAGCAGAACCTGCGGTAGCCCTCCGCAGCTTCTGCTCCTTTTCATTTCGGTTGGGCGCTGGATTGAGCAAACAGGTTGAACATCCGATCAAACGATTGCGTCAGAGGGGCCAGAATCATCCAAAGAAGAGAACGCCCGGGGAGAGATTCTCATCTCCATGCGTCCCATGCTGTGAGAGCCTCCACCGGACCGTGCAAAGGGTGGAGCCTATGGCCGGAGCAACAGTTTCCACAATGGATATGGGAGCGGGAGTCGGAGTGACCACTCTGCGCAGTGCCACAGAAATGGAGGACATCGACCTGATCTTGGTGGGTCGATGCAAGCGCAACGACTCAGGAGCCTTCGAGATTCTGGTGCATCGACACAAGAACAGGCTTTACAATTTCGTCTACCGGATGATAAATAACGCTGAGGACGCTGAGGACGTGACTCAGGAAGTGTTCCTTCGCGCTTTCACCCGTCTTCAGCTCTTCCGCGGGGAGTGTGCCTTCCAGACGTGGCTCTACCGGATCGCGACCAACCTGTGCGTCGACCGTTCCAGAAAGATCAAACGTCAAGGTCCACCGCCCCTGTCGCTCGACGAACCTCGTGATGACGAAGGCGAGGGCAACGTCCGAGAGATTCCGGACGAACGCAGTGACCCGTTTCAGGAGTTCGCTCGCCAGGAATTGAGGAGGAGCGTACAGCAGGGGTTGGCTCGAATGTCTCCCAAGCTAAGAGCCGTAGTCGTGCTCTACGACATCCAGGGACTGAGCTACGAGGAGATCGCCCAGGCCCTGAGAATTCCGGTGGGCACGGTGAAATCGCGACTCTTCAACGCTCGGGCGGAACTGGCAAGAAAGCTCAAGCCTTACGTGGTGGCTGCACAATAGCAGTGGAATCCCAAAAAGGGTGATTGATATGTTCTGTAGGCAAGTCAAAAGGCTACTAAACGATTACGTGGACGCGAGGTTGGATGCGTCCCGGAAACAGCGCCTTGAAGAACACTTCGCGTCCTGTGAAGCGTGTCGTCAACTGAGCGCCAAGATGCGACTCCTTCGTAACGAATTGCAGTCGTTACCCCACGCCTCAACCTCTGACCAATTCTTGCGGCGGTTGCAGGCAGAACTCCCGTCTTCCCCCAAAGTCGGTTTCTGGCAGCACTTGGCTGAGTCGTGGATCCGGCTTACGGGTGTGCCCACCGTGAGATGGTCTGCTGCCGGCCTCGGAATTGCTGTTCTGGTGATACTCATGGCCCTTCCTCATCTCCCGTGGAAAGGGGAGCGCGAGCAGGAGGTGCGTCTGGCCCAATCCTCCTTCGCGATGGAGTGTGTCGAGCAACACGCAACCTACACAAATGACCAAACCATGCCTGACACGATCACACTGGCACAGGATTTGAAAGAACCGGTTTTTTAGGGAGCAGTGCATCCGTTCATGTTTACCCGCAGGTTATTCGCAGGAATCGTCGCTCTGGTTGGAGCCGTAACGGTGACGGCAGTTCGTGCCGCGCCCATGTCCGCCGACGAGATGATCCGGCGAACGTTTCACGCGGAGAAGAACGTCAACTTCATCGGGACACAGGTGAGCCTTGTGTCCATGAAAGGGCAGGAACGCAAGTCTCGTCTGACTATCATGCACAAGATTCCCAACTTGATGCGGATCGAATTCGACTTGCCTCCAGAAACGCGCGGGCAGATCATCGTGGCCGACGGCCAATTCCGATGGCGGTATTTTCCGCAGAAGAAAGAGGTCATCAAGACCCCTCAGGAGATGGGCGGGCGAAAGCACTGGTGGGGGGATCATCGCAAGAGGCTTGCGGAGATGAACTTCCATGCCAGTTTGCTGGGTGAGGAGAAGATAGCGGGGCGTCCGGCGTTTGTGGTTCAGATTGATCCCAACGTGCCAGGTCCGCCGGTACGGAAATTGTGGGTAGATCAGGAGACGTTCCTCCGGCTGAAATCCAAAACCATCGATCGACTGGGCAACGTCGTAGAGTCCACGGAGTTCGAGAAAATCAGTTTCAACCCGTCCTTCGAGATCAACGCCTTTAACTTCATTCCCCCCCCCGGGGTCCGCGTCATTGAGCCGCCTCCTCATAAGCCTGCCGAGGTCCTCAAGTCTCTCTCAGAACTCAAAGCGAAGGCGCCGTTCCCCGTGAAGACGCCTGACTTCCTGCCAAAAGGCTTCGCCTGGGACAGCGGGTCACTTCAACAACACCACGGTCGCGTGGCTGTTGTGTGGATTCGTTATACGGACGGGATCAATACCTTGTCCCTCTTCCAGCGGAAGATGGACCGGGACCTCCCCGACTCCGCTCCTCGGCCAGCGCCACGCGGGGCTGTCATGTGGGCGCAGGACGGAATCAGCTTCTTCCTCGTCGGAAGCCTGCCTGCGGACCTCCTGATGAAGATAGCCAACTCAGTCAAGTGAAGGTTTGAGCCGCGAAGCCGGTATCAGTTGCGGCCAGGTCGTATGGAGTTGAGGTTGCCCGAGGAACTGCCGAAAGGATTGGAGAGGTTGCTCTGTTGACCTCCCAGGGACCCACTGGTTCCGCTGCTCAAGGAAGGGAAGCTTCCCCCACCCCCAATCGACCCGGTCGAGGATTGCCCTCCAGAGAAGTTAAAGGCAGGGCTTGCCAGCATACTGGTGGGTATGACAGACCCGCCGAACAGGCGAGCGATTCCCCCCGCGTAGACATGCTTGGTGTAAATCAGCGCGTAGCGAGCAGGCTCTTTACCATCGGACTCAGCAGCCACAACCACAGCATTCTGCGCGTCAAGGCCCACAACTGAGGTAATTCCCTCAGGAAGCGGCAACACTCCGGTCGTCTGCGTCTGGCCAAAGGCGAACCCCACGCCAAGCGATGTCATTGTAACTGCCAGTAGTGACACTGTTCTTCTCATCCCCGCACCTCCAATGAAATTTGCCCCTTACGACATCGGTTGCCTCCCAGAGGTTCCCGCGAATTTTGATTTCTTTCATGCCAGCCTCGTGCCGGAACTCGCCGCGCTCCGTCACCCCTCAGGAAACAACGAAGCCTCCGTGAAGTTGTTGAAATAGTCCGGATTCAGGGCCAATTCCACGTGCTCCACTCGCCCGGCGATTTCCTCCGCCCGGCAGCGCTCCTCCGAAGAGAGCAATGCAAGCTTGGAGCCGACTCCCGCAGCGTTGCCTACAGGGCGAATCCGGTCAAGAGGGATGGGAGGGAACAGGCCGATTCGGGCCGCGCTTTCGACACGGAGGTAGTTCCCGAAGCCGCCAGCCAAGTACAGAGTGGAGATGTCTTCGGGTTTCACGCCTGCTGTATTCATCAGGGTTTCCATGGCCGCATGGATCGACCCTTTTGCCAGTTGAAGGTGTCCGATATCTTTCTGAGTCAGGAATATCGCCTCTCCCGTAGCCGATTCCTCCTGAGGCACGAGGACAAAGTGGGGGCGGCTTCCTTCGACCTCCACGAGGCGCTCCTTGACCGCGGAGCTCACACCGTTCAATTGGCTTCTGTCCTTGATGCGTCCGGTTGTCGTGATGAGTCCCGCATCGAGCATTTGGGCAACCGCATCAATCAATCCCGATCCGCAAATGCCGCGAGGCGGCTTCCCGTCCACGGTCGTGTATGCTACGTGCTCGTTCACCTTGACGTAGCTAACAGCTCCCGGGGCGCCTCGCATCCCGCAAAGAATTCCTGCTCCCTCGAAGGCAGGCCCGGCCGCCGCTGAACAACCCAGCCACTTGCCTTTGTGGTGGAGAACGACCTCGCCGTTGGTGCCGATATCCACCGCCATGCAAGTCTCTTCCTTCCCGTCGCCCTCCCACATGTGAGCCAGGAGCACCGCAACCGTATCGGCGCCCACGTAACTCCCGATATTTGGCAAAACCCAAACTGGGGCGGCCGGGCAGATCTTGAGGCCGAGCTGTCGAGCGGTTATTTGCACCGAATGCTTCACCGCCGGAACGTACGGCGCGTAAGCCAGGGGTTTGGGATCAATGTTCAAGAACAGATGGGACATGCAGGTGTTGCCGACGGCAGTGAGAGCATAGACGTGCTCTGGGTTGACGCCGACGGACTCGCAGGCTTCCTTGAGAAGGGCATTAACGACCTTGACGATTGCCCGGTGCAGCTCCCGCTGCCCGTTGGGCTTCTCAATACAATGGTTGAGGCGAGCGATGAGGTCGTCACCGTAGGGGATCTGGCCATTCAAGGCCGAGGCGGACGAAAGCTCAATGCCGTTGTTCAGGTCCATGAGATACCCCACTACGGTCGTCGTTCCGATGTCAAACGCAATTCCGTATTTGCGAGTGGTGGTGTCTCCGGGCTCGAGGGCGATGATGGTGTTGTCCACCAGCACAACGGTAACAGAAAAATCTTGCTGTCTCAGAACAGTTGGGAGGATTCGCAACGTCTCGAAGTCGAATCGAGCCTCAGGCAAGTTCAGAACTGACAACAATCGGTCCGCGTCCGACCGTTGGTCGGTCAAGGCGGGTTTGGGGACGGTGACAGACACTTTCCGGATGCCCGGCGAAAGCGTCACATCCCGTTGCTCTCCTCCGCACAAAATCTGTTGAACCAGCGAACGCGATCCTTCGGGGACAAAAATCACTGTTTCCCCTTGGACCTTCTGGCGGCACGAAAGCCGGGTTCTCCCTGACACTTCATGCTTGGTCAGAAGACGCATCTCGTCCTGAGTCGGCTCAGGTAAACCCCGAACATATTCGACTTTGCACTTTCCGCAGATTCCGAGACCCCCGCAGGGGTTCTCAAGGCCAACTTCGGCAAAGCGAGCTGCCTCGTGTAACGGGGACCCCTCGTCAACCTCAACACTCTTTCCTTCGGGCTCAAAGGTAACCCGGACCGTAGAACTCATAACGCTGTTACTGCTCCCTTTCCCCTATGTGTTCAGAGCTCTGTGCTTGTGTCGGCACCCCACCCGGAGGACCGGCTTCGGAGCTCCCGAGCCTGCACGCCTCGCCCTGACCAATTCACAACCGGTTGCCATTCTGGTCGCTTTAGTCTAAGGCAAAACACCTCCCTCGTCAAACCGACCTTCCGCAATTGGGCGGGAGGGAATAGACGCCATTCTTTGCTGGGTCGTCTCTTCAAAGACAAGCTGGTAGAGGGTTGGTAGGGACTGCCATACCGGAAGAGGCAATGCTGGAGGAATGGAGCGTAGCCAGGCGAACTGGATTCATGTGGCAGGGATGAGGTACCAACCTTTGAGAAATGTGAAGGGAGCCACCGATGAGTAGGGCCAGCATCGTATGCTGCTTTGTCATAGTCGGTCATCTGGCAATACACTCGCCGGGCTGGGCAGACGGCGCCGTTGCAGGGGCAGATTTCGAGAAGGGACTCGACGGTTGTTCCACCTGGTGGGGGAGCCCGGTGAATCTCACGAACGAATTGGCACATTCCGGCAAGCAATGCTTGCGGATCCCCGGCAACACTTTCTCCGGCACCGATTACCTTCCCATCAAAGGCCGACGACTGGGGTTCCGCCTGTGGTTGCGCGGTGTGGAGGTACAGCGTGGTGAGAACGATTGGAACAACCTGACCGTGCAGGCGCAGTTCTTTGATGCCGACAAGAAGCCTGTCGGACACAATGATTACTTCCACCAGGAGGGCACCTTCGATTGGCGTGAGGTGAGCGGGGCCATCACAGCGATGAAGGGAGCGGCCTTTGTCCGGATCGGCGTGGGTTTGTGGGGTTGTCCGGGGACCGCGTATCTGGATGACCTGACGGTGAGTATCCAAGCGATTGAGCTTGAGGCAGAAGAGATGTCGCTGGTTGGGGCGCAGCCACGCAACGTTGAAGGAGCCTCGGGGGACAGAGCGGTCGACCTCACTGATAGGGGGCAGTCCCTCTCGACGACGGTCGAATTGCCCGCGGGAGAGTACTCGCTCCTGGTTCGCGCCAGAGGGTTACAGCCGGATACTTTCTGCGAAGTCAGCCTCCTTCAAAACGGCGAGGAAATCGCGACGCTCACGCCCACTTGCCCCATTTTCACGAGGCAACGACGACACTTCACCGTTTCTGCGACGGGGAAGGTGGAGTTGGCATTTCAACCTAAAGAGGGGGCGGGCGTTACCCTCGACCAGGTGACCCTCAGTCCGCTAACTACCGGCCTGCCGATAACTTCCCTCAAGGGACTATGGTTCGACACCAATCTCGGAGGCAATGGGAAAGCGAACTGCGTCATCGTCCTGCCGGGCCGCGGCGAATACGAAAGAATCGGCAAGGACCTCGCCGCGAGCTTGCGGCCCCTTCTCGGCCAACGCCCCGTCGTAGTAGCTGCGGACAAACTGGAGCGTTCCCTCCGAGGTCAAACTCATTTCATCTGCCTGGGCGATTACCTGAACAACCACGAGATCCTCGCCGTCTCTCCCAACCCCTTCTTCCTCATTCCGAAGCCTCCCTCAGGAACTCCCTCCGTGATTACCTACAGCGACCCCTGGGGGACTGGCGCCAACACGATCATCCTTGGTGGAGCCGACGCTGCGGCTCTGTCCGCTGCCGCAAAACGAATGCTGTCGCTCTTACGGAAGACTGAAGGAGGAACGGTGTTGCCCTGGACCTGGGAACCGTCGCCGCCGGTTGGCGTGAGCCGGGAGGAATACAAACGTCTAGTTATTGAGAGCGGCAAATGGATGCGGCAGGGGGGCATCCGTTCCCTGCAAACGGAGTGGAAACAGCATGGCGTGGAGATGTTCAGGGTACTCGGCTACCGGTATCTCGAATACCGAGATTCCAGCGACACCATTCCACCACTCACC
>JACQGJ010000635.1 GCA_016199605.1 Armatimonadota bacterium
CGCCATAGCGTTGTGCCACGAGGGCGATACGCATGGCTTCAGTGATTCCGCAAAGCCCCACGTCGGGCTGCACGATATCATATGCTTTCTTTTCAAGGTGGAATCTAAACTGCTCCAGTGTGGTGAAGCTCTCGCCCCCGGAAACAGGCATTTCCACCGCCGCGCACAGACGTGCGTAGGCCTCCATCTGATCGGAGGGGATCGGTTCCTCGAACCATGCGAAGCCGAGGCGGTCAAGCTCTCGCGCAATCGGAAGGGCTTGCTCCTCCGTGAGGCGACAGTTTCCGTCCAACATCAGCTCCATCCGACCAGCCACTTCGTCCGTCAACTCGCGAACGAGTCCGAGGAAACGATCCACCGTCACGCCATCCCAGGACCACTCCGTTCCGATGCGGAACTTGAACGCGGTATAGCCCATGTTCGCATACTCGACCGCTTCTTCGATCATTTGCTCCGGTCGGACGCGCCAGTCGTAACGACAACCGCTGGAAGCATACAGCCGCACACGAGCAAGGGGATGCGGAGCGGGTTGATTAGCATCAACCCCTACGTTCTGCATGGTAGGGGTGGATGCTGATCCACCCGCAAGCAACTCGCAGACGCGTTTGCCTCCCAGCTTTCCCCGCAAATCCCATAGCGCGGTGTCAATCCCCGCAACCGCGGTATCGTGCGACCCATTGCGGCCGTTGGGGTGAGGAACAACCGTTGGGTCGAGTGGGTCTTTACCGACTATCTCCAGCGCCAGCCAATCCACCCATTCGCGAATCTTCAGCGGCCCGCCGTAGGCGCTCGCTTCGCCGATGCCCTGCACGCCTTCGTCCGTATGTATCACGACAATCGCGCAGTCCGCCTTGATGGTGCGGTATTGCGCCGTAATCCACTGCCGCTCCGGTTCGTGCATACGGGAAAGGCAGATGGATTCGAGGTGTGTAATCTTCATAAAGCTGTGTTCCTATCCGGCGCGTCGGTAGAAGTTCCCAGCAGCCACTTCCAGGCAGGGACGAGATGCAGAGTGCCCTCATCAATCATCCTGGTCTCCTCCCATACAAGAGTCACTATAGTTCCAGTCGTTTGCTTCAACTCGTTCATCGCCTGTCGCAGGGATCGCTCTTCCCGAAGAGCTGTCTGCTTGGAAGACAGCTCCGCGCACACCTGGATGAGATGCGACCCACCACAGGGGTCCTCCACCAGGAAATCAACTTCGTAGCCACCGGAAGTCCGAACATAGTGGACAGCGCACTGTCTTCGCAGGAGTTCCACGAGAACTGCCGTCTCAAGCAATTGTCCGGAGGGTTCCTTGTGATGGAAGCGATAGACCTCAGACAACCCCGTGTCCGCGGGATACATCTTCCACGGGTTCGTCTGGCGACGGCGCTCGGACTCGGCCCACAGTTCAACCGGATGGACCATGAAGCAGTCCTGCAAGTAGTCCAGGTAGTCGAAAACCGTGTTCTTCGAGCATCGCAAGCCCTGGGATTTCGTATCGCAATAGAACTTGTGGACGGTGAACATGCCCGCGGGATTGGACAGAAGCTGCTGAATCAGCCGTCGCAGCAAAGCCACATTGGTGACTCCGTACCTTTCGATCACATCCCGGAATATCACGACATTTACGTATCCCTGGAGCACCTGACGACGGTCAAAATCCGAGAGAGGCTGCACTTCCGGGAATCCACCGATCAGCAGGTACCGTTCGCAGAGGTTTTCGAGGCGCGAGCGAAGATCCTTTCCCACGAGGTCAAGGTTGGTCGGAGCTTCCACCCCTTCACAGCGCAGCACCTCTCGGAAGCTGAAGGGCAGCAGATGTGTCTCAATCGAGCGTCCCCGCATACTGGTGGCCAAATCGCTGCTCAGGAGCTTGCTGGAGGATCCCGTCAGGTATATGCGGACGTCCTCTGAATCCAACAGCCGACGGACGAATTGCTCCCAACCAGGGATGTTCTGCATTTCATCAAAGAAGAAGTAACTTGTGCCCCGGCGGCTCTGCGGGAACAGACGATAGAAGGTTTCGGGTATCAACCGAAGATGTCTCGTCTCCATGCCGAGTAAGCGTTCATCTTCGAAGTTGATGTGCAGCATCCGTGTTTTGGGAATGCCTGCTGCCATCAGACGACGCATTTCCTGAAAGAGAACGAAGGTCTTGCCTGAGCGCCGCATCCCGGTGATGACGTTGGCCTTACGTTGGATTACCGGGAGATGCACCTCCCGGTAAATCCCAACCGGCACGGGGGCTTCCTGGTAATCCGACATCAGTTGGCGAACGAGGTCTTCCATGGCTTTCCCTTCGTGAAGAGCAACAATAAGCCCAAACTGTCTCTCTGCGGAGGGACAGTTTAACAGACGTGCTGAATCAGGTAAAGCACCCACCCAAAGCCGAAGATGCTCGCGCGCCTACCTCGTCACCGTGAAGTCCATGATACGGCAGACTCCCTCGCAACCCTCGATGCCCACGAATAGCTCATCCGAAAGAGACGGAACGAGCAAGCCCATCTGGTGGCCGTCTATCGAGAACTCCAGGTTCTTCCCCTTCCGTTTCACTTCCAGTTTGTAAGGTGTGTCAGGCTTGAGCGGAAAGGTCTCGTAAGCCGACTTCTCGTAGAGCCGCTTCCCCTCCCGGGCGAAGTGGTGCCAGAGATTGATTCCTTTTTCGTAGATGACCACTTCGTAGAACTCACCGTAGGTCGGCTGCCCTTTGTCGTCCGGCGCCCAGTCCTGAGCGAGGACGATCCCCGGCGCCGCTCCCGCGCCAATCTCAAAGGTCGCCGCGATGGTGTAGTCTCCCGTGAATTTCTTGCTGTAGACCATCGTGGTGAGCGTATCCTCCAGCGACGATCGCTTCGCCGGGTCCGCGGGAGTCACGTTCTCGATGCACGTGTCCCGCTGAATCCATTTGCCCGGATGTTGGAC
>JACQGJ010000613.1 GCA_016199605.1 Armatimonadota bacterium
CAGCAATTGCGAGCGACCCATCTTGCTCTACATGGACGGCATCGCTCAGTATGATGACGCGGGGAACCGCTCGCTCCTTTCAGCCGCGGGAAATCTCGGGATCGAGCTCCAGAAGGCAGTCATCACCTCCTTTGGCAGCGATGCCTCCTTTCCCTTCAAGCAAGGTTTCCTCCCGCGTGCGAACTGTATCTGCTACCCGACGGAGAACACCCATGGCTATGAGGTCTCGTCCCTGGGTGGGATCGAGAACACAATGAAGGTGCTGACGAGATTCGTGGAAACAGAGAGTGGAGAATGACCGAGCAAACCACCGAGGGCCAAGACCATGCCGCAACGCCTCTTTGAGCTCCTGACCCTCTTCCTGAAACTCGGTCTCATCGGCTTCGGCGGGCCGGCGACTCACATTGCCACGATCGAGGAGGAGGTGGTCACTCGTCGCCAGTGGATGACACCGCAGCACTACCTCGACCTGGTAGGGGCGACGAATCTCATCCCCGGGCCCAACTCAACGGAGATCGCGATTTACGTCGGCTTTGTGCGCGCAGGATACCCCGGACTGGTTGTCGCCGGAGTGGGCTTCATCTTCCCGGCTGTTGTCATCACCACTGCCTTCGCCATGGCCTACCTGCGGTTCGGGTCGATTCCCAACGTCGCTCCCTTTCTCGACGGCATCAAGCCTGCTGTTCTGGCCGTGATCTTCGCGGCGATGCTGCGGTTCGGACAGAAGGCTGTGAAGAGCTGGAGGCTCGCACTCCTGGGGTTGCTTGTCGCTCTCTACTCGATGCTTGGGCTCAACGAAGTGATCGCCCTCTTGTCCGGCGGGTTCATCGGCATGATCTGGTTGCGGGCCTCCGACGGCAAATCTCACAACGGAGAAAAAACAGGGGCGGCGGTGGGAAGCCTTGCGTTGGTCTCAACGTTGAAGTCGGCCAAGGCCTGGGCAGGCCCTCTCGCAGTCGCCGTGGGAGGCGGGATCGTTGGCGTTCCCCTATGGAAGCTGGGCCTCTTCTTTCTCAAAGTGGGATCGGTGATGTACGGCACCGGTTATGTCCTCGTGGCCTTCCTGGAAGGAGGTCTGGTACACGATTACGGTTGGCTGACGCAGAAGCAATTGCTCGACGCCATCGCCATCGGTCAGTTCACCCCTGGACCTCTCCTCTCCACGGCGACCTTCATCGGTTATCTCCTTTCGGGCTTCCCTGGAGCCGTCATCGCGACGATAGGAATCTTCCTGCCTTCTTTCCTCTTTGTCGCGCTGCTCAACCCGCTTGTGCCTCGACTCCGCAATTCCGTGTGGACCTCCGTGTTCATGGATGCCGTGAACGTCAGCGCGATCGCCTTGATGGCCACCGTAACGATCAAGCTGGGCTGCGCGACCCTCACCCGCTGGCCCGCTTGGATCATCGCGGGGGCCGCCTCAGTTGCAGCGGTACGATGGAAAGTCAACGCTCCGTGGCTGGTCTTGGCTGGAGCGATCCTTGGCTGGTTGTTTGCCTGGGTCTGATATGATGAACGTCATAACTTCACGAAAACCAGCCACACCTCACAACGGGAGGAAACTTGGGTTGTTAGGAACACTTCAGCATCAAAGGGAGAGGACGATAGTTGTGGTCCTCATCACTATTCTTGGTATCGGGACGACAGGTACGCGTTCACACGGCGGGAGCAGCGCCAACTCTCGTCCAAACCACCTGCTCTTTCTCCACCGCAGCTTCGAGCTTGACCCTCAATACGTCACGGAGCTCCAGGCGACAGGCTTCGATGTGACTCAACGCGCGCTCACCGAGCCGCTATCGTTGGAGGAGCTCAAACAGTACCACGTCGTGGTCATCACCGACCTCCTGACTCTCGACGCGGCGTTCATGGTGGGTGCAGTGGATGTCCCGGCATGGTGGGATTACAACCTGCTCAACCTGCGGAAGTACGTTCAATCCGGCGGGGGGCTGCTCGTCACAGCGTTCTTTCCCGAAGCAGGAGAGGCGCTGGCGGCGGCTTACGAGCGTGTGCTTCAACCGTGGGGAGCCAGCTTCCGCGCGGAAGAAATCATCGATACGGGCCACCTCGCCAACATCGAAGGCACCGGCAAGAAGCTCGAGGACAAGATCTTCTACTGCTGGACGGACCGAATCACGAGGCATCCCGCGACCCAGGGAGTCAACCGGATCTTCTATCCCGTGTGCAACATGCGCTGGGACGATTGCTACACGACGCCACCCATCTTGGTGAGCAGCAAAGCCTGGATTCCCTTAGTCCGAGCGATGCCGGGCTCCTATACCGCGAAGGCGAACAAGAACTACGAATGGGAGGGGCCGACCGGCAAGGAGGACACCATCGCCGCCGTCCGCCAGATAGCAAAAGGACGGGTCGGTCTGTTGAGCATCGGCAGTTACTACACCTTCTTCCGACCCTACACCAAAGAGGATCACCTCGGCGAGAACCATCACGGTCGCATCGACGGCATTCCCATGAAGCGCGGTGACGGTTCCACGCCTTCGGATCTGGGCCGATTGCTTGAGAACCTCTACGGATGGCTCGCCCAACCTGGGAGGAAAGCGGGTTTCGGCGGACCGGCGCCGGGCTTGCCGACACGGGAGAGGCCGAAGTTCACGGTTCAGCAGGTCGTCGACTGGGACAGCTTACAGATGCCTCCCACGTGGCGACATCGCCCGATCCCCGTACAAGAGAACGGTCAGATGTACTACGACGAGCAACCCGACCCCACCGTCACGGGCGACCTGCATTATTTCAAGGCGCTCGTCGGCGTTCACTCCTCTTACTCCGACGGCAAAGGCTCGGTGGCCCAGTTTGCGGGAGCGGCGAAAAAGGCGGGGTACAGCCTCATTGCCTTCACCGAGACCTTTGAGCAGCTCGGTGGCAAAGAGCGATGGGAAAAGCTGCGGCAGGACTGCGTCAGCAACTCGTCTGACTCCTTCATCTGTCTGCCCGGCATCGACATCGCCGATCCGGAAGGCGGTCGATATCTCATCTTCGGCCAACCGAACTATCCCGCGAAGACGTGGCTTTCCCCGGACGGCAAGTACCTGACTGCAAACAACGTGATGTCGCTGGGATTCACGACTCATACGTCGGTCATTGCCCGACCGCAGCACTCCCCGCACCAATACCGGATGTTCAAGCACTATCAGGGAATCGCGGTGGCAACGTACCGAGCAGGCAAGCTGGTGGACGACGGCTACCAGGCTTATCAATGGTCGGTCAACAGTGGCTCGAACCCCATCCCGATCTCGGTTCATGAGGTCTTCTCCCCCGAAGAAGTGGAGATCGCGGCAAGGACTGGCTTTCAGCAGATCGCTCCTTCGGACACCGTGCTGCACGCCTCCGATTACTTTCGTTGTGGCCTGTCGCACTTCTTTGATTGTCCGCAGCGCTACTTCCTCAGTGAAGGTCCCGTCCTCGACACTTGGACTATCTTCAACAAAGACCTGGGCAAACCGGAGGAGAATCGAGACCGCTACCGGCTCGCCGTTGGAGCGAGCTCCGATGTGCCTTTGCGAGAGCTTGCACTCTACGCCGATGGCGCTCTCTTCCGTCGGTGGACCCCGAACGCGACGAGCTTCAAGGAGACGGTAGACGGCTTCCATGCCTGGCAGCATCACTGGCATCTCGTCGTCACTGACTCGCTGGGGCGCCGTGCGATCAGTCCGCACTTCCGCATCGTGTGCAACCGTTACACAGTCCGGTGCGGCGACCGCCAGAACTGGCTTGGCCACGTGGCAGCCTACTACACGGGGACGCCTCTGCGCTCAGAGTGGCTCGACCTCCACCTTCCGGTGCAGGGAACCCACGAAGGCGACTCAACCTTTGCATTTGTCAAAGGGGACAACCTCGCGCCCATGCTGGAATTCCCACTCACCTCAAACAGGGCGTGCGTCACCGACTTTCTGATTTCTCAGAGATACCCCAATGTGGAGAAATTCGATGAGATCGCTTACGACGCCGCGCCGATGCGCATCACGGTTCCCTCCCGACTGTACGAGGGTCGAGTGCGGCTGACCAACTTCACTCCCCGGCCCGACGGACCCAACTCCGTGCTGTGCCAGGTCGACCTCAAGCTCAAGCAGGACGGTGAAAGAACGGGCGAAGAACCTTGGCCCTGGTTCGGTGAAGTGCAGGGGAAGTATTACGTTCACGGCCAAACCGGCTGGCAGTCCGGCGACATCGGACCGACGACCCGGCTTGACCTGCAACCCGGAGACCTGGCTGGAGACGTTGTCGCGCTGGGTGAGGGGCTGAGGCTGGAAGGTCGCCGCTTTGGCTTGGTTCCGCCGACTTCGACGGCGATCAAGGCGAACACTTCTTTCACGGCGCAGTTTCTTCTATTGAACCGCTCGTTCGCCGGGTGGGAACACAAACCTCCTGGAGGCTTCGACGTTGCCGCGCAGGCGCCCAGCCTGGAGAAAGCGATGGGGTTCGAGGGCGAGACACCCGTCAGGTTGAGACTGGCAAAAGGACGACTCGACCGTATCGCTTATGCAGCTTTTCTGAACGCCGACGAGGGCGGCGTCTCGGGAGAGATCAAAGGCGCTACCCTCCCTCACGATCTTCCGCTCCTCATCTCTGGTCTTAACCCTCGCTGGACGGCAGGTGTGTGGCGCTCCGATGAGCCAACCAACATCGCCGATCAGTTCGGATTTCTCGACGGTTTGGGTTTGACCACCCTGGACGGAAGCAAAGCTGTTCAGTTCTACGCCGGCAATTTCGTTCGCTGTGACAACAAGGAAGTCTTCCTGAACATCGAGCAATGGACGAAAGACACCATCGTCGTGGAGGCAAACAACCCAACCGATACTGCAACCACAACGACCATCGAGACGCCCAGGGAAATCACAACGCTGAAAGCGATGAAGAAAACCGTGACGATACCGGCTGGAAGCAGCCTGCGAGTTCGTGGAGGTTGAAGGAATGGCACCAGCAA
>JACQGJ010000614.1 GCA_016199605.1 Armatimonadota bacterium
AAAGGTGGATTTTCAACGGTGACGAGTATAATCTAACCTTAACGCCATCGCCTTCACAGTGAGAGGAAGTCTGCCGTGCCCGACCTGGATGCTCTGCGTCTTAGAAAGCAGCTTCAGACCGAGCGCTCGTTCTATTGGCTTGTGATCGTAGCGCTCCTCATTTCCCTCGGGACCATCATCTTTGCCGACAGCCAGTGCGCCATCGACGTTGGAGGCAAAACCGTGGCCTATGTGAGGGGAACCAAAGTTGCTCGCCGAATTCTCGGGCGACTCAATCACGAATACGAGTCGCGGGCCACACGCAAGTTCGGCAAAGCCATCGGCGGATCTCTGCGGTTCAGACCGGCACTCCGCTACTACCGCAGACAGGCGGATGGTCCACGCGTCCTTTCGGAGAAAGCGACCCTTCGCGCGTTGCACGAGGCAATTTCCCATCATGACCTCACTCCCGAAGTCAAGGCGGCAGTCATCCTGGTCAAGGACACTCCTGTGGTCGCGGTTCCCACCATCGCAATGGCGAGGTCCGTCCTGCACGGAGTGAAGCTGAAGCTCGTTGAGTTGCGCGGAGGTGACACCTCCAAGGCGGACAAACAGTCCCTTGAAGGAGGGGAGAAGGTGGTCGAGCAATACGTGGATCTGGCGCTGATGCAGAGCTCTGATGATGACGCTGTTGCCTTTTTACTCCGGGGACGGGGATCAGAGCGGTCTTCTCAGCCTCGCCGTGATGGATCATCGTACACGGTGAAGACGGGCGACACCGGCTCTTCGATAGCTCGCTCCGCAAACACGACCGTGGAAGAACTGGAGCACCTCAATCCAGGTATCAACTGGATGACGCTGAAACCCGGAGACAAAGTCAAGGTCCCGGCTGGACCGGTCACCTCTTCGGTCTCGCCTCCGAGGGCGAACCCCCCTGCTTCCGCTTCGACTGCCAATCTGTCGGTCCAGGGCACTCGTGAAACCACCGTCCAGGAAGTCATCCCTTACAAGACCAAACGTCTTCGGTCTTTGAGGCTTGACCCCGGCGTGGAACAAGTGCGAAGGAAAGGCGAGAAGGGGCTGCTAAGAGTGCGCTATAGAATTCACCTGCAAAACGGCAAAGAGATCAAGCGAGAAGAGATCGACCGCCGGGTCATCAAACAGCCCGTCGATGAGGATATCCTTTATGGCGCCTCATCCAGCCCCGGTCCTTAACTGACCAGTTTACCCAGACCACATGTCCCCAAAACACATACTTATCGTTGGCGGAGGAGGCATCGGGGAAAGACACCTTCGCGTGTTCGGTAGGATCCCCGGCGTGTCCACCTCGTTGTGCGAGCCTCGTCTTGACCGCGCTCAAGAGCTTCAAAGCCGGTATCCCGTCGAGAGCGCGTATCACGATTTTTTCGTCCCTGATCTCAGTCTGTTCGATGGCGTCGTCCTGTGTACTCCGGCGAATCTTCACATCGAGATGGCGACCCACGCAGCCAAGCAGAATTGCCCGTTCCTCCTCGAGAAGCCCTTGTCCACCACCTTGGAGGGTTGCGAGGAGCTTGTCGCGTTGGTTGAGGAACGACGCTTGGTGGCCGGTGTTGCATACGTCTTCCGCCATTCCCAGCCCTTCGTCGACCTGAAGACTGCCCTTGAACGCGGGGACATCGGCGAAGTTCGCACCCTTAACCTGGAAGGTGGGCAGTACTTCCCTTCGATCCGTCCAGACCACACGCAGAACTACTTCTCCCGTTACGAAACCGGCGGCGGAGTTTTGTTGGATTTCATGAGCCACGGGGTCAATCTGCTTGAGTGGATGAATGGCCGCGAGACGGAGGTTTCTTGCATGTTCGACCGGCTGCAGCTACGCGACATCGAAACCGACGATGTGGGACTGATGCTGCTCAAGTACCAGAATGGAAGCCTCGGACACCTTCAGCAAGATGCCTTTCGCAGGGACTACTTCTTCCATGTGACTCTCGTCGGCAGCGAAGGAACGTTGCTTTTCGAATACGAGAGAGGACGGCTGGGGTACTATCCTGCAAACGCCACCGAGTGGTCGTGGAAAGAGTACGCCTACGAACGCGACGACTTCTTCACCGCTCAAGCCGAGCATTTTCTGAAAACCCTCGAAGGCGAAGAGCCTGTGCGCTGCACTCTCGAGGAGGCCTTGTGGACCCTCCGCGTTATACTTCTCGCCCGACAGTCCGCGACAGAAAGAAGACACGTCCTCCTCAGAAAATAACCCCGTCCCGTTCGTCCAGGAGTTGCACTCCTGGACGTAACTATGAATCGGCAGTTCTACTGCCCTCTACCGATGGGATGGGCGAGTCGAACTCGCGCCTCATAGCGCGTCCAGGAGTCCAACTCCTGGACGAACGGCGCTGATATTCGCGCCGTTACCGTTTCAGCCTTTTCCCCCCATGCTATAATGCCCCTGCTTTATCACGCGTTCATTCAGAACGAGGAGGAATTGGATGGTTCGTATTGGGATCGTAGATTGTGACACGTCGCACGTGGTTCAGTTCACCATGCGCTTGAACCACAAGGGGATCGATGAAGAGCAGTGGGTTGACGGGGCGAAGGTGGTAGCGGCCTGGTGGGCCCCTTCCGCAATCTGTCCGCAGGAAACCGTCGACAACTACGTGAAGACCCTTGTCGAGGAACATGGCATCGAGATGGTCGCGGAGCCAAAGGACCTCATCGGAAAGGTCGATGCCGTGTGCATCGAATCAGTCGACGGAAGCGTCCATCTCGAAAGGGCGAAGCCGTTCCTGGAGGCGGGACTTCCGCTCTACATCGACAAGCCCTTTGCCTGCTCGGTATCAGACTCCAGGCAGATCATCGAGTTGGCGGGGAAGAAGAACCTCCCCCTGTTCTCCACCTCGTCGCTTCGCTATGCCCTCGAAGTCCTCGACGTCCAGGAGAACACAGACAAGTACGGCGCAGTGAAAGGGCTCGACGTGTTCAGCCCGGCCTCCTTGCACCCGCGCAATCCCGGGCTGTTTCACTACGGGATTCACGGCGTCGAAATGCTGTACGCGCTCTATGGCGCCGGTTGCGAGGAGTTGTGGAGCGTGAGCACTGACGATTCTGATGTGGTCGTGGGGCGGTGGAAGGATGGACGCGTCGGGACGATGCGGGGTCAGCGCTCCGGCGCCCACAGTTACGGATTCACCGCGTGCTGCGAGAAACAGACCACGCAGTGTGGGGTCAACACAGCCTACATCTACCGGGAGCTTCTCAAGCGCATGGTGCGGATGTTCGAGACGGGTGAGGCGCCCCTGGACATCAATGAGACCCTCGAGATTGTGTCCTTCATCGAAGCGGCTCGAATCTCAGCGGCGAACAACGGAGAGCGGCAGACGCTTGGATCGTAGTCTTTCGGCTGATCAAGGAACGTCCCGCCCCAGCCTTTGGGGCGGGACGTTCCCGTCACAACCTTTTATCAATCTCTTTCTTGATCTCCGCGGGTTCGGGAAAACGATCCAGCTTCAGCTTCGAGAACACCAACTCTCCGTTAAGGGTGACCTCAAAACATCCGCCGCCGGACGGGACCAACTTGAGAGAAGCGATCTTCTGTTTGTAGGTGCTGAGCAGAATCTCCGTCAGACCGACGGCTTTCGGCTCGTAGTTTCAAGCGCAGCAATACCGGATCTCAAGGTCCATCGAACTACCTCCATGTTGTGATTGCGGCGAGACACCTGCCTATGGGATAGCAGGAGGAAGGAGCGGCGGAGAATCACAGCCTCCACGTTGTCTTCCTTTGCCTGGCAGCCCGAAGTATAGCATAAGCGAAAATGGAGTTCCACACCTTCGACGATGCTTCAGAAGATTGGGAGGTAGTTCTTCGGAACCCTCCACGGCAGCACGCTCCGTGGGTCCGTTGGACCCTCACCGGGGTGGGAGGGGAGGACCTGCTCCGCGAACAGCTTCACTGGATGTCCACAAACGGCATCGGCGGCGTGTTGATTGAAGCGTCCCTCGCCCGCCCGACCACCGGCCCTGCTGCCCCAATCTTTCACACCCTCAGCCGGGCCCTTGAGCGCCTCGATGCCCTCGGCTTGCGAGCGTGGCTCGACCTCCAGTCATTCTCCCCCCCCGCGCTTCCTGAAGGGGAGTTTTCCCACTTGAGGATCCATCGCTGGGTGACTGAGCCGGGCAAGTGGAGAAAGGTCCGCTTCGCTGACACGGTCTTGTACGCGGCGGCGTTCCCCGAGCCGCGTGACCTGACGACCTACCGGCAGGCGGACGCGATGGATGTGACGCAGGCACTCCAGCAGTTCGCGACGCCTGCAGGAGTGAAGGGGAATGTTGCCTACCACGTCTTTGTCTTCACTGAGCATGGTCCTTCACCGGGGGAGACTTCCGCGCTTTCTCCGCTCAACCTCGAATCTGCCCTTGAGGCGGTTGACCTGGTCCTGAGTGATTACCTCGGGGGCGCCGTCGAGGGGATCGTCATGCAGGTCTCACCTCCACGATGCTCCGAAGAGGTCCTCCCGTGGTCTCCAGGGCTTGAGGACCGCTTCCGGGACGACCACCGATACGACCTCCTCCCTTGCCTCACTTCGCTGTTTCTCGAAACCAGTGTCTTCGCAACAAGAGCGCGTCAGGATTTCTGGCAGACCTGGTTTGCGGCACACACCGAAGGAACGTGGCGTCCATTGAAGGGATGGTGCTCGCAGCGGAAGCTGAAGCTCGTTGGGAAGATCGGCGAAGTCTCACAGGATCAGGGCCTGTTTCACACCTGCACCCATGTCGCGTCCTTGACCCACATCTTCGATGGTTGGCTGCTCGTTCCGGATTGGGGACAGAAACAACGGCCCATAGCCCGGCTTCTCTCGTCTTTCTCCCGTCAACAAGGCCGTTCCCTTTCCATCGACGTCTCCTCGACGGGACGTCCCCTGCACGCGTGCCTGTCCCAGTTTGCCGCCGAAGAAGTCAACCGGTGGATCACGCATCGAGCAACCGATTGCTCATCCCCTTCGATATCAGACTCCGTCAAACCAGGTAGAGGGCTGTTCCCTTCACACCCGGAGGCAATTGCCGCTCAGACTTCCGCGTGCCGGCGCATGGCTTTTCTGCTCAACTCCACAGTCAGCGCAAAGCAGGTCGCAGTCCTGCTTCCGACTCGTTCAACCTGGTCAGCCCCTTTGGGTCGGGACGATGAGCTATTCGGACTCGTCGAGCAAGATTTCCTGCTGGTCGCCCAGGCCCTCGAGGAGATGCACTTCAACTTCGACTTGGTGTGCGAAGAGGATTTCATTCATGCGGACATCGACGAGGGTTCTATTCACCTCGGTCCGATGAGCTACGCGATGCTGGTCCTTCCCTCGATAACCGCTCTGTCTTGCTTTGCCTGGGCGAAAGTGATGGATTTCGTGAAGCACGGAGGGAAAGCGGCGGCTTTTGGCCTGCTCCCCCGAACCTCTGAGAGGGGAGACGACGAAGAGCTTGTCAGCCGGATCACTGCGGACACTCGCACTAATGTTCGCCAACTCTACGAATCCTACCAGGAGACTCTCGACGCCAATCCGTCCGGCGAAGTGTACCCCGTCTTCTGCGAGGACTTGTCCGAGGGCCGCTTCTGCACCTTTCAACCGAGGTTGTGCCTCGATGCGGAGGACGCCCGCCTACGCATGCACCAGATCTTCCGAGAGTCTTTCGCGCCGGAGCTTGAGAGTCAGCACGACAGTCTGCGATACCAACGCCGAATCCACCATGACGAGGAGGCGGTCTTCGACCGGCATCTGTTTCTGATGAGGAACGCTGGGAAGGAGTCGCTGAGCACGAAGGCGCAACTCGCTCCCCTAGGCGAAGCAGACCAGATGGACCTGGAGACGGGCGAGATCTCTCCAATCAGGCTCTACTCCTGGCTGGGTGACCAGAAGCTCGCCGTGCCCGTCGTGCTGCTTCCCGGAGAAGAGCGAGTTCTAAGGGTCCATGAGCGTCAGGTCGGCCCACGGATCGAGGCGAGCAACTTCGAGGTGGAATCCATTGAAATCTCCCCCGCGTCCGTGCGGATTCGAGGGTTCAGTCTCCTGCCGGGCCAGCAACCAACTGCGCTGCTGGAAACCGGTTCCCAGCGGGTCTGGCTCAGGGGCACGGAACTTGCGTCCGAACCGGTTCACGGCAACGTCGATGCTCCGTGGACTCTCACGAAATCCCGGAAGTGGAAGCCGATCACCGAATGGCAGTTCCGCCTCAAGAAAACTGCCGGCTCTGTTTGGTCACGAGTCAGCAAGCGACAACAAGCAACCTGGAGGGATGTCAGCACGGACACTTCCATCGTTCTGGACAGGAGTTCCGGTCATGACACGATCCAGTATCGCTCTACTTTTGAGTTGCGGACTCAACTGCCCGAGCTTGAGCTCCTCGCTGAGCCGACCTATGCGGACCCCCGGTACTTCTTCAACGGTAAGCCGCTGAGTCTTGAGGACTTCTCGCTCTGGGGGATGAGGTGGAAGAAGGGATCGTTACAGCAG
>JACQGJ010000059.1 GCA_016199605.1 Armatimonadota bacterium
GCCAGCGCCTTGAAGATCGCCAACCTCAACACCCACGACGAAGCTGCTCTCAAGGCGATACGCGACGGCGGCAGCGACTGGGCATTCTACAACGGCGGAAACCGCTGGACCTTCGGCGCTTACATGTTCAAATGCGCGCAGCAATACAACATGAAGTATCGATTGTCGTGGCACTGGAACTGCGCGGCGGGCGACCCCTATTACGCCCTCGACTGCCGTGAAGACGATTACTCCTGGTGCGTCACCAACGCTAACTCCGAGTTGATCCCAACCCTCCACTTCGAGCGTGAAGTGCGAGAGGGAATTGACGACTACCGATACATGCTGACCCTCTCCCGCCTCCTTCGCGAGAAACCCAATCACCCCGCGGCGCCCGCGGCGAAGAAGCTAATCGACGAGAAGCTCGCCTCGTTCCAGTTGGGCGAGCGCGACCACAACGCCAAAGGGCCAGTTGAGGAATACCGGACATATCGGTTACAGTTAGCGGAGGCGATCGAGAAGCTATCGGCCGGTATGAGGTGAGCAGGTGCATGACCGATGAAGCAGCTAAGCACACTGACAAGGTACGCCATCACATCGCTCCTGATCTTACCGGAGCTTTGTGGTTCACCAACCCGTGTCGGAGGTCACCCGGGTAGAACGTCTGACGCCATTCCCGCCTTAACGAAGAAAAAAGCAGGGGGTGGAAAGCCCATGGCCTCTGATCCGAAACCATCCGAACCTATCAGTCTACACCCGGTCAACCCGCACTACCTTCTCTTTCGCGGCAAGCCCACGGTGTTGATCTCCTCGGGTGAGCACTATGGCGCGGTGCTGAACCCGGACTTCGACTACGTGAAGTACCTGGATACTCTCCAGCGAGACGGGCTGAACCTCACTCGCACCTTCAGCGGCGCGTACGTGGAACCTGAAGGTGCGTTCAACATCGCCCGCAACACGTTGGCGCCCTCCTCGAAGGGGTTCCTGTGCCCATGGGCGAGAAGCGAGACGCCGGGCTATGCTGGCGGAGGCGGGAAGTTTGACCTGACCCGGTGGGAGCCGAAGTACTTCAAGCGGTTGAGGGACTTCGTTGCCCAGGCCGCCAAGCGGGGCATCGTCGTGGAGCTGACGCTATTCTGCCCCTTCTACGAGGAGGGGCAATGGAGGCTAAGTCCTTTCAACGCCTCAAACAACCTTAACGGCCTGGGCAACGTCGGCCGCACAGAGGTCTACACCCTCGACAAGCATGGCGGCCTGCTTGCCGTGCAGGAGGGGATGGTGCGCAAGATCGTCATGGAGCTGAAAGACTTCGACAACCTTTTCTACGAGATCTGCAACGAGCCATACTTTGGCGGTGTGACGATGGAATGGCAGCGCCACGTGGCGGATGTGATCGCGGAGGCTGAGAGGCACTCCCGGCACAAGCACCTTATCACCCAAAACGTCGCCAACGGCAGCGCGAATATCGAGAATCCACATCCCGCCATCTCCATCTTCAACTTCCACTACGCCTCGCCTCCCGACGCGGTCGGCATGAACTACGCCCTCAACAAAGTCATCGGCGATAATGAGACCGGGTTCAAGGGCACGAAGGACGACCATTACCGCATGGAGGGCTGGGAATTCATCCTGGCGGGAGGCGGACTCTACAACAACCTGGACTACTCTTTCACCGTCGGGCATGAGGACGGCACCTTTGCCCATCCCGCGACACAGCCTGGCGGCGGATCATCGGCCTTGCGACGGCAGCTCAAAGTCCTGCGAGATTTCCTTTACTCCTTCGATTTCGTGCGAATGAAGCCCGGTCCTTCCGTCATCAAGAGCGGTATCCCCGAACAAGGAAGAGCGTATGTCCTGGCGGAGCCTGGCAAGCAATACGCGGCCTACCTTTCAGGTGGAAACCAAGCGAATCCCTCCCTGGAGCTTCCTGCCGGGGGCTATCGCGTCGAATGGCTAAACACCTTGTCAGGCGCCGTTGAAAAACGGCAAAACGTGAACCATCAGGGCGGAATCGCCACATTGGTCTCACCGTCGTATCAGCACGGCATCGCGTTACGCATAGTCAGAAGGGAAGGTGGAGTCGTGGGGGAGGGCCAAGGCGTTCTTTCGAGATACCGGGGAAAGCAGCTTGTGAGACTGACGATTTCTGACGCCTCCAGCCGCACCGTCCCGGCCGTCTGGGTCGATGGCCAAGACGCGGGCGGAGGCGAGGAGTTGTTTGCCCTGGACCGCGCCGGGGAACTTGATCGCCTGCTGGGGATGACCGCATGAGCCATGTCGCGCACTGCACCTTCGATGAATACGAACGGCGGAAGGCTGAGGATTTCTTCGACTGCCACGAGATCGACCTCATCAGAATCGTGTGGTGTGACGTTCACGGGCTGGCGCGAGGAAAGGTGGTGTCTCGCCGGAAATTTTTCGACGAGCTGCACCAGGGCATCACCTTCAGTATCGCGTCGTTGTTCATGGACCTCCGTGGCGACGTGGTCGACCCTTCGCTGCAGGCCGCCAAGACAGGTTGGACGAGTTGCTACGCCTGTCCCGAGCTGGAGACCTTACACCTTTGTCCCACCGAGCCACGGACCGCGGAGGTGCTGGCCCACTTGCACCGTGCCGGCGACAAACAGATCGCATGCGTTCCGCGAACCGCGCTCGACCAGGTGCTGGGAAAGGCCGCGCGATTGGGTTTTCACTTCCTAATCGGTTCGGAGCTGGAGTTTTATCTGCTTGAGGGGGAAGCGTGGACGGTCCTTCCGCCAGGGAAGAACTGCTATCGGTTGCTCCGGGGAGGCCAGGAAAAGAGGTTCCTGACCGCGGTGCAGGAGGCCCTCCAACGCGCTCAATTGAATTTTGAAGCCACGATGTTCGAAGACGGCCCCGGCCAGTGCGAAATAGTTCTCTTCCCCACCCCGGCGCTGCAACACGCCGACCAGGTCTTCCAGGTGAAAACACTCATCAAGTCACTGGCGGCGGCGCAAGGATTGACCGCCACTTTTCTGTCGAAACCGGTTGAGGGGGAAAGCGGGTCCGGCTACCACATCCACCAAACGCTCGTGGCGCCGGGGGAGACCCACTCGCTGTTCGATGAATCGCGTTTTGGTGAGCTTGCGACGACTCGTATCAGCAACTACACCGCCGGACAGTTGATCCACTTCCCCGAGTTGTCCGCCTTCCTGCTGCCCACGGTCAATGCCTACAAGCGCATTCGCACGCGAGGGGCGAAGCCGCTGGCGCTGACCTGGGGAGAGGACAACAGGACCGTTGCCTTGCGCGTCCTTGGGAAAGACACACTGGACGCGCGTGTCGAGAATCGGGTCTCCGGCGGCGAGGCGAATCCTTACCTCGCTATCGCCACCTCCATCGCCGCAGGCGTTCAGGGAATGGTGGAGGAAGAAGCGCTTCCTCCTGCAACAGAAGGGAACGCCTTCGAGAACAATTGTGACGGCAAGACCTTTCCTGCCAATCTGGGAGAAGCCCTGGACCGTCTGGAAGCCAGCCAGGTCGCGAGGTCCTGGTTGGGGCACGAGATGATCGACCACTTTGTAACACTGAAACGGAGTGAGTGGGAACGCTTCCTGCGGAGCGTGACCGATTGGGAGAAACAAGAGTACGTGGCGTTCTTGTGAAACTGAGAAAGCCGAAATGAGGAGACACAATGCCGATCATTGAGACAACAAAGGAAATGATGACACCCCGGAAGATACCGGAGTATTACTGGGACGCGTCTGATTGGGTGGGGCAACACAGCATTGATCTTCAGCGGGAGTTCCCGGATCACTGGATAGCGGTGTTCGACGGTCAGGTTGTGGCTGCGGGGAAGGACTTGGGGGAGGTGCGCGATGAGGCTGAGCAGGAAACCGGCGTCGAGGACTTCTACGTTGAGTTCATCGAAGGGAAACCACGTTTCTACCCGTGTTCAGCTCGGTTTCCGTGTTCGGGTTGATCTCGAAATGCTTGAATCGGGACTGGCTCTACGCGAGATCAGATTGCTCGCGGAGGTGACCCTCATCGGCGTCCACGGATCTCTCGCTCCTACCTCTGCGATCGTTGACACCGGAAGTCCTGTTAGTGCGATCCCCCGGAGAGAATGGAGACACGCGGACTACAGAATCCTCTGGGATACGGAAGTGCCTCTATCCATGGCTGGGTCGGAGGTGATGGCCAAGCTTGCGTGTGTAAAGCTTGGCATTCATGATCGCCACATTACCTCCCCTCTGCTGGAGGTCAGAGCATATCTAATGCCGGACGACTCCCATCCTTTCCTTCTCGGCTCCGAGGACTTCCTTACCGACGTTGACCTTCATGTGTCTTTTGCGCGCCAAAGCGCCTACCTTGAGTTTCTGACCTCACGAGTTGGCGGATAGGAGAGTGAAGGTGACCGGCTTAATAACGGCGGCGGCTGTTCAACTGAATTCGCAACACGATAAACAACGGAATCTCCTCCGTTCCCTCGAGCTGATCCAGCGAGCGGCTGAACGAGGCGCGCAACTGGTGGGGCTGCCCGAAGTGTGCAACTTCATCGGGCCGCCGGAGCAGGCTCGCGACATGGCGGAGGAAATCCCAGGCCCCACTATTGAGTGCTTCCAGCAGGCGGCGCGCCGTCACGCTTTGTACCTCCTCGCCGGAAGCATCCTTGAGACAAATCCCGACAATCCCGCCAAGCCCTTCAACACGAGCTGTCTCATCGGGCCCTCCGGCGACCTTCTCGGATTGTACCGGAAGATTCACCTGTTCGATGTCGATCTGCCCGGCGAGTTCACCTACAAGGAATCCCAGGAACGAACCTGCGGCGATCAGCCGGTTGTCGTGGACACTCCGCTTGGAAAGATCGGCCTGTCCATTTGCTACGACGTGCGCTTCCCCGAGCTGTACCGCCGGTTGAGCGAGCAGGGCGCTGAGATTCTATTCGTTCCAGCCGCTTTCACCATGCAGACGGGCAGGGATCACTGGCACGTCCTGCTTCGCGCTCGTGCCATTGAGAACCAGGCGTTCGTCATCGCTCCCGCTCAGACGGGAAGCAAAGGCGACGGGCTGGTCTGCTATGGGCGCAGTTTGATTATCAACCCGTGGGGAACGATTCTCGCTCAGGCGGAGGAGGGTGAGAGCGTCATCCTGGCGGACCTCGACTTTGAGACTCTCGCGGGCGTTCGCCGGAAACTGCCCTGCCTGCAACACCGGAAGCTCAGATAGAGCGTAGAGTGGACCTTTCCAGTGGGGCGCAAGTCCCCGAGCAGGAGGAACAGGCTGGGTGAAGACGAATGGTACGCGACAAGCTTCCATTGATGGTGAGATGATGAACAGGTTACTTGCCGCCTTTGTTGTGCCCTGCCTTATTGCCACAGTTGGTGCGGGTGATCCGGTGGATCGTCCGGTCGCTCTACATGTTCCCTTTCAATCGGTCTGGAAGGCGAACACGCCAGTCGAGATCCCTGTTTCACCGCAAGTCACTTCGGTCCCCGTGGAGGTTCCCCGGATTCCTCAGGGGGAAGACCTCGCGCTCAGGTTCCGGGCGCGACTACATACGGCAACCACCGCGGGCTGGAACAATTTCCTTGGTTTGAGGTGGAACGGAAGGGCGGTCAGCGACTCGACAGCCGACGGGAAACCCCGACTGCTCGACCGGGAACGGACCTTTCGTTCGAGTATCGCTTCCGAATCCGTCGTCCCGACTTATGCCGACCGCAGCGGGTTGGCCTGTCTCTGCGTCTTCTTCGGGCCGGATTTCGAGACGCTTGATGAGCGGGCGCTCAGCGAGAGAGAAGAAGGGTACTGGTATCTCCTCGACATAACCGACCTCGACACCTCCACTGTCAGCCGCCTCGATTTCGTGAACACCGCCCTGTCACAATACTGGGGTGGCAGTCCACCCGACGGGATGCGAATGGTGGTCGATGACATTGAGGTCGGGAGGGTGTCGGCGTCGGTCGTTGAGGACCTGCGATCAACGCGGCTTATCGTGCGGAAGCCGGTCAAGGGCCCGAGCGTGGCAGTGGGGGGATCGGAAGTCACCTTGACCCCAGGCGGCGGGTTGCAGGTGAGACGTGCGGGGGAGATCCACTGGTTTGAGTCCGCCTATCTGCCACCGGGTGTTGCCATCGGCAGAGAGAAACCGGAGAAAACCCCCTGGTTGGCCGCGGCGGCGGTTCCAGCACGCGGCAGCACAGGCTGGAAACGTCACAAGGACCGGTGGGTGTTTGAGTGGCGAGCACCGAGTCTGCGCTTGAAGCGCGAGCTTTCCGCCGACGGGCACCGGATCGTTCTGCTGGACTCAGTGATAAACCTCACGGATCGGGCGCTCGGGTTGCGCACTCGACACCGCCTCCTGACACCTGGATTTCTGAAGACCTTCCGGTTCGCGGGAGTGGAAGGTCAGCGGTCCGCCCGTCCCTTTGGCTGGGCAGACAACCCAACCCTGTACGTGGAGCAGAAGAAGAGCGGAGTAGGAGTGTTGTTCGAGGACGATTTCTTCAGGCTGCATACGGAAGTTGCGGGTGAGAACAACGCACTGACCGCCTCCGACGAGCATTTCGGGCTCGGCCCAAAGGAGAGCTACACCTTCCGCATCTCCCTGTATCCGACCGGAGGCGACTTCTGGGACTTCGTCAACGCGGCGCGGCGCGACTGGAAAGTCAACTTCACCGTGCAGGGCCCGTTTGA
>JACQGJ010000622.1 GCA_016199605.1 Armatimonadota bacterium
GGGCGCCGCTGAACTATTACGGCTGGGGTTTGCAGAAGCCGGTCTACCGTAAGGAGTTCCCCGAGGTCGTCAAGGGATGGACGGCCCTGACGAAGAACTTCATGTATCACAACTACTCGACCTGGTTTCGTTCCTTCAATGGCGCTATCCTGCCACCGGGGTTCGACATTTTGAAACTGGAGCTGCCCACTCTCCACAAGTACGGAGTCCAGGGAACCGAGATGGTCGGTTTGGGCGCGTGGGGATATGGCGCGGTCAGCAACTACATCCTCGTCAAGCAGATTTGGGATGCTAATGTGGACGTGGACGCGACCTATCGTGAGTGGCTCCAGCGCGCCTACGGACCTGGGTGGCAGGCGATGGATAAGCTCTACCAGACAGTGGAAGGGCGGATGAGAGCGTGGAAGGAACAGGAGACACCCGTGTATCGAGGGGTCCAGTATGAAGTCAACTACGACCTGATTGACAATGTCCACCGCCCGGTCTTCTCAGACATGGAGCGTCTGTATCTGGAAGCGTTGGCGAAAGTGAAGACCGAAGCTCAACGCAAGCGGTTGGAGGTGTTCGGCGACAACCTCATCATGCTCCACTACAACATGCGTAAGGCCGACATGCTGAAAGAACCGGAGACGTCCACCTTCTACCGAACTGACGAGCAGTATGCCCAGTTCCTGAAGGACACCGAGTGGTCGCTGTCCCTCTACCGTGACCACGGCAAACGCTTCACCGGCCCGATCTGGAAGGGAGAGTGGAATGGAGAGTAAAGAGGTGTGCCACCTATCTCCGGCACATCCTCTCCGTCGGTCTCAGTAATACTGCCGGATGTACGCGTAAGCCCGGTCGAATAACTCCTGGTCGCGGTGGTGTCGATGGGCATACGGATGGAGCCGTAGCGGTAGCAGCGGCCCTCGGTGGCGAAGGAGAAGACGTTCGGCCCGAACATCGCCGCCGCTTCCTTCTCGTAGAGCTGGTTGATCTGGTAGGCACCCTCGAACCATGTCACCGCGCTGCGTGTGGGCGTCTTCGCTTCACCAATGACCAGCGGCAATCCGTTAATGAGAAAGACCACGTCGAACCGGACAGTAGCTCCGGCATCCTGCCGGCGAGTCTCTTGAGACAATCGGCTGAAAGCCGAATCCACTCCGTAAGTCCACTGGTGGGTGACGGTGAGTTGGTTGCGGGACGGCTGAACCGCGTCCACGAGGCGGACGGACACATGCTCGCAGTTCCTACCGAAGGGCATCGTCTTCTCACCGCGCAACCACCCCATGAAGTTCTCGTTCACCCGCACCAGCCCATCCACCTGCACGGAGAGGAGGCAGGCGCGGAGGTTGTAGATCACCTCATCGGCCCGGTCGGGCTGGGCGGCAATCTCGGGGTTGAGCCGAATCAGCGCCTCCCGCACCCACGGCTCCGCCATCACATCCCCGGTCTGCCGCGGGAGTTGGGAGGCGGGGACATCCTCCCACGAAGTGGTTCCGGCATCCTGCCGGAGAATCTCCTAGGACAAACGGCTGGAAGCCACTTCCGCTTTCCCTCCGTATGACGCCGACCTTTCGCGCACAACGAAGCGTTGCCTGCCGCCGAGATTTACGGCGGTGTCGAGGATCATCTGCTCGATTGTGTTGGATTCGGTGAACATCATTCGACCACCTCCCAATGCCCGCCTTTGTCCGGGCCCACGCGCCGGATACGGCCTTGCGCTTTCAGTTTCTCGATCTGTTTCTTGATAGCCCGATCCGTGACACCCACGCTCTGCGCAAGATCCGCAATGGTGACCGTTGGATCGCTCTGCATAAGCTCGACGATCCTCTGGGAACTTTTCTGGGAACTTTTCTGGGAACTTTTCTCCGAACCAACCTCCAGTTCCGCCGAGCCTTCAGTCTCCTTCCGGCGAACCGTAGCCGTGAACAGGCACCCATCCCGATCATCCGTGAAATCAATCTCCGGCCAATCTTCGAGGGCGCGCTTGATACCGGAACCGAGTCCGTGGTAGGGCAGCATCCCTTTGGCGATGTGCGACACGAGGATCGGGTTGCGGATATTGGAATTTCCGGCCCGGATTCTCGCCACGGTCAAGTTGTTCGGCAGGTGTCCCGGGCTGATGATCTCGATGCGGTTGTCAAAGATAAACAGTCGAATCGGCGCGCTGACCAGATAGTCTCGATGCACGAGAGCGTTGACCAGCAACTCTTCGAACACCGAAGGCGGGATCTCCGGCGTGCCTGGCGCATTCACGCCGCGACCGGCCTGGACTTTGTGCAGGTTGCGCATGACAAAGGTCATGGCGCCTTCGAACATCGCGGGCAACGGCCCGGCGAAGTCCTCGGTGTCGAGATATTGGGTGGAGTGGATGTCGTTGCCCGGATATCGGATGGCCTTCACCACAAACTGCGGCTTGATCCACTCCGGCCGCTCGGCGAACAGCAGCACCCCGGCCAGGTTCAACAGGCCGTCATCGGTGGCCAGATTCATGTTCTGCAGAAGCGTCAACAACTCATCGGGCGCCTCCGGCCA
>JACQGJ010000623.1 GCA_016199605.1 Armatimonadota bacterium
CGGGCAAGGTGCTGCCTTTGTCCTTCGAAGAACAACTGGCGAAAGTAGAGTCCCTTGAATCCCTGCGCTCCGACGTCCGCCTTGGAGATTTCACCCTTGTATGGTTCGAAGCCCGTGATCTTTCTTCCGCCGATAAGGATGGGCTTCTCCTTCTGGTATGAGCGATAGACGACGGGCCCTTCCGCAGTACCGGAATCTTCGACGCCTACCTTGAACGTCCTCGGCAGCTCATACATGCCCCCGCGTACGAAGACGGTCGCGCCCCCCTTCAGGGCGCCGACAGCTTTCCGCTTGCGAAGCTCCTCTCGCGCGCGCTCCAAAGTCGCAAAGGGACCGTCGTTCTTCTGCGGGTTCGGGTTCGGCAGTTTACCGGACCATGCGTCGTTGCCGGTCGTTGCGACATACAGTTCCTCCGCCTTGGAGGGAACTGCCTGGAGGGCAACGATCCCAAGTAACACCATCGCGGTTCGGAATCTCTTGTCCGGTTGCACGATCATACCACTCCCTGTCTCCCTGGATGCCGTTGCCAAAACCCCGCTCAGGTCTGCGGACGTTTGTAGGATAAAGCTCCAGCTTTGTCGTGTTGGCGTAGGACAAAGCTGGAGCTTTATCCTACGCGGATCTCAATGAAAACTCGGAAAGCAATTGTGCAAGGCTGTACTTAGCACAGACTGAACTCTTCAATTGCCTGACGTATCGCCTCATCGAGAATCCCGACCATCCCGTCCGCCTGCTCGTCGGTCATAATGAGTGGAGGGGCCATCACAAGGAGGTCGGCGTTGTTGCGGAGGATCGTGCCTGCGTCGCGACAGCGTTGGACTCAACTGAACCCCCCAAGTCTTGACCCATGGACTGTCAGGTTTGTGGCTGCCTCCAACTCCCCAGATGCGATATAGGAATTCTCATGCACCCCGCCGTCGAAGCGAAAAGCTTGACTCCCCGTCCACACCAGGCACGGGACATCCCATGGAATCAGCGCAGTCCTTGTCTTATTATCAACTGCATTGCCTGTTCGCGGCAATTACCGCTTTCACCGTATCAACCAGTTGTTGATAGTCGGAGAAGTGGTAGCTCTCGAAGAGGATCGTCCCCTGGCGCGACAGAACCGCGTAAGTAAGGTAGCGCCCGCCAGCAGCCTCCAATTCCTCAAGGGAAACAATGTCGTTCCATGAGTGAAATCTCTCCTCTCCCGTTATGCAGGTTTCTCGAAGTCCGTCAGGTGAAACCTGGATTCTCCGCCGCTGCCATCTCAAGAACACAGGGGATAGCGACAGCGCAAAGGGGAATTTGCTCCGATACACGCGAAGGGAACCCTCGTACTTGAAATCCCCCTTAGGGACGCGCGGCGGCGACCATCCAAGATGCGATTCCTGGACCATCGAGGATAGCTTTTCCAAGAAAGGAACCAACCCATCAATGGTTGGGGTAAAGCTGACCTCACCGAAGTCGGTTGTTAGCACCCAGTATGCGGCTCCACCCGTGCGGTCTTCTGTCAGACGTTGAAAGCTCGCCTTTGGCAACACCACCGACTCCCGGCGAGTGTGATAATGAACAAGCAGTCCCTCCTCTCCCAGTGCAGCCTCCCTCAGCGTTCGTCGCAAAAAGAACAGCGTTCCCCCCCACAGGAGCACAAGGATAGTCAGACAGATCGAGACTGCTGCGATGAGACCTTCCCTGGACATGTCCATGTCGCTGGTTCCCTGAATCAGGTCGAGCAACGCCATTCCGCCAATCACGACCGGAAAACAGGTAATGTACAACACTATTCCCCACGTGCCCGTGTCGATCTTCCGACGAATCGTACACGTGATTGTGCCGACCTGTTGTGAGGGCGTTAGTGAAGTTTTGAGGGCGGGCGCCCTCTTTCGTGATAGCCGATCAAGGCGGAAGGGCCTTGACCAAACGAGAAAGTATATCGGGAAGTATAGAATGCCTGTCGTGATACCTATTGCGTCCAACGCCTGGCTGACAGCTCTTTCGGACTTGGTAACATAGAGTGTTCGCCTCTCCCACTTGATGGGGTGGACGAAGGGCGCACTTGGGTTGGCCGGACGGTGTAACAACAAGTTGTCCTCGTATCCGATGACGATTCCGGATATGACAGGGAACAGGAGAATATACCGACCGATCCACCATCGGGCGCCACTGGCGGGAGGGAAACGCTGGGCAGCTTTCCAGAGCCACCATGACCAAAGCGCTAAGACTGGCGTCACGATCAGCCAGCGATATTGAAACAGTGTTACCACAGATTCTCCCGTCATAACCCGTAATCCATTGCTGAGGAAGCATCGAATGTCAGATCAGTTCTTACCCGCAACACGCAATCCCTGAAGGTCACCTACTCGTATTGCCCGCCAGAGCACCCATGCGGTGCATTCTTCATCTGATGACCCAGCGTTACAGTTCCAAATACTCCACCGCCTGCCGAATCGCCTCATCGAGAATCCCGACCATCCCGTCCGCCTGCTCGTTGGTCATGATCAGCGGAGGGGCCATCACAAGGAGGTCGGCGTTGTTGCGGAGGATCATGCCCGCGTCGCGACAGCGTTCGCTGACGTAAGCCCCGGCGCGTCCCTCCGGCGACAGGTGCTCGCGGGTTTCGCGGTTGGCGACCATCTCAACGGCCCAGAGTGTTCCCATCCCCCGCACGTCACCCACGATCGGATGCTTGTAAAGCTCCTCCAATCTCCGCCTCAGGTAGATCCCCAACTCAGCAGATCGTTGGACCAGGTTCTCCTTTTCGATGATCTCGACGTTAGTTAGAGCCGCGGCGCACGCGACGGCGTGGCCGGAAAAGGTATGAACGTGACGGAAGCCTCCCGTGACGCGAAAGGCTTCCGCCACTTCGGTGGTTGCCACGGCGGCCCCGATGGGCACGTATCCGCCGCCGAAGCCTTTTGCGAGGACGAGGATGTCGGGAACTACCTCCCAGTTCTCGCAGCAGAACCATTTGCCGGTCCGACCGAAGCCCACCTGAATCTCATCGAAGATCAGGAGGATGCCATGCTTGTCGCACAACTCGCGGACTCCCTGCAGGTAGCCGTCCGGTGGAACCGGGAATCCGGTGTTGGATCCGGGAATCGGGTCCATGATGATCGCAGCAATGGAGCTTGGGCTTTCCCATTGGACCACGGCTTCGAGACTCCTCAGACATGCAAGGTCGCAGGTTTCCGGTCGCATGCCCATCTCGCACCGGTAGCAGCGGGTTGGCATCACGGACACCGAGCCGGGCATGAGCGGCTCAAAAGGCTCGCGGAAGCCTGCAAGGCCGGTGACCGATAAAGCGCCGAGGGTCGCTCCGTGGTAGGAGTAACGACGGAACAGGACCTTGTGCCGAGACTTCTCCCCCCGCGCCCAGTGGTACTGCCGGGCCATCTTGAGGGCCGCCTCCGTGGCCTCCGAACCATCGTTTACAAAGAAAGTCACCGACAGATTGCCCGGTGTGATTTCCGCGAGCTTCTTCGCCAACTTCACGGTCGGCTCCATGATGAAGTCATAGCCGCCGGGAAAGAAGGCGAGTTTCTCCATCTGCCGGTGGACCGCCTCCGTCACCTCCGGTCGTCCATGCCCGCACAGGGTAGTAAGGAGAGCGGCGAAGGTGTCGAGGTAGCGTTTGCCCTCGGAATCATACACGTAGATTCCCTCACCGCGAATTAGAACGCTGGGGCGCTTCTGGGTCTCCTTCTCTGCGAAGTAGTTCTGCCAAAGGTGCTGGTTCGCAGACTCGATCAGGCATTCCACGTCAAGGTTGTTGTTCATCGGCGATTCCCTCCTGCGAGATTCTTTCGCGCCTTCTCCACGACTGCACGAAGTTTGACGAGAAGGTCCTCCGACACTTCGGGCTTCCGGTAGGTTGAGAGCAGGTCGTCAACCTTCTTCTGTGCCCGCCTCAACACGCGCTCTTCGGTCTCCATGCCAGACCAACCTGTGCGTTCGAGCAGTTCGGGCAGCCAAAGCTCCGACCGGAAATGTCGAAGCGTGTGGTCGGTTGCCAGGTAGTTCGTCTC
>JACQGJ010000618.1 GCA_016199605.1 Armatimonadota bacterium
CCGCAAGCCCTTGCCGCTTCAAGGTGAGGGTCACCTGCAGCTCACCATTCTTCAGTCGTCTGCCTTCAGGCTTCGCAACGTTCCAGGTGGAGTCGGCGCTGCTCACTCGCAAGCCGTCGAGGACGAGGGCGAAATCCTCGATGGCCCGACCGTCCAGCAGATCGACGCCTGTTTTGCGATTCAGCCACCTCGTTCGTCGCAATCCACCGCCTTCGAAGTCAAAGCGATGGACAACGGCTTTGGTCGCAAGCTCCAGTTGTCCCTCTCTCCAACGCGCGACCGCATCCTTCGACCGCACCTCTGCGGCGTCTGACAAGGTTGCTGACAGTTCCATGAAAATGCACCCCGCAATCAGTATCGTGTGAATCATTGCCACCCGGCATCCCTTCATTTCAGCACACGCGCCTTGGCCCAGTTCCCGTGGGCCGAGATGATCCCGTCTACATCGTGGGGCCAATCCTTGGGGTCATCTTCCTTCTTCATTTCACGCTATCGCCTCTTCTCCTTGCGTCTCGGTCTCCTTTCTCTGCTTCTCCATCAAGATCGCACTTCCTCCATCGTGAGGATCATTCTCAGTCCCGCCAGAACAGGGCGGCTGATGCGAGTAGGTAGCACCTACCCTCCGTCAATATGATGGATAGGAGAAGAGGTGACACGGGAAGTTCAATGGGTGACCCCTGCATCCTGGGGAACTCATGGAACAACTCCAGCACGTTTACACGATCCGTTTGACGCGAAGGCACTGACTTGGCAGGCTCTGGCTGCCAACGGAAGCCGCACAACGGACAGTTTTGGCAGGTAACGAAAAGAGTTGCTGTTCCGCTTCTCGCCGGGCATCCTGATGGGACGTCTGCTTGGCTGGTGGGGGTGAAAGCACACAAGGTGGCAAGGAAAACTGGAATCGTTGACTATACGACCTACCCGCTGATGCCCAGAGGGGGATTGGTGCAGCTCATCTATCGCCCAGTCGAGGGGGTGGTCCGGGGTGGTCCACTCCGCCTGACCAAGAGGGAACGTGCCACTGCGGTTACCTTGCTGCTCCAGCCCGGCCGTCCCTATGTGCTCAAGGTAGACCCCTGAAAGGCGCAGTCGCAAGCTGCGGCCGGGGGAAGCGAATCAGATCCTGCGGGGAATGGCAACCGCTTCAGCCTCTCGCGCCCGGGTCAGGTCAGAGGTCACCCATCAGACCGAAGGCTGGTGAGAGCACCCCTCATCGACACCACCAGTCGTCGAAGTTAAGTCCTCCCTTGCGCACAAGTCTCGCGGGTAGCAGCCACCACGTTTCCGCTATTCTCCTATTCGTTCGCCCGCAACCCGCAGATTCTACAAGAGAAAACCGGCAATGCACAATGGGTACAAGAACTTCGCTGCCTCTCCGTGTTAAGGGAGACAGGCTCACCCCATCTCCAACGCATTGGTCGCAGCAGGAAGCTGGTGATGCCATCCGTTCACTCCGCACCGAGTTCCGCCTCCCGCTCCCGCCTCCTCAGCCTGCGCGAAATCCATCCTTCGCATATCAATGCGGGAGTCGAGACGACCATCAAGGCGAGCATCGTGTCAAGAACTGGGTACCCGTTCGCGTACTCAAGGTAAGGGTTGCCGTGCATCCCCATGTGCGCGATGGCAAGCATGACACAAGCTCGGACTACCACAGGGGCCCAGCAGGCTGCGACCAAACACGCGCAACTTGCGACACGACCACGCCACGGTTTCTCGGATTGCGGTCCGGGTTTCTCTTCTTGCACTGCTGCCGCTGTCTGACGGCGATGGTCCGCAAGGCATTGCACGCCGAGGTAGACCATGCAAAAGTAAACTAAGCCAAGGCTGAACACGAACTGAAATGGCAGGAGAAATATGCTCAGCGCGGAGCGCAAGAGCTTGAGGGGCTTTGCGCCGCAGATTCTATGAAGCTCATCGAATTCCTTTACACTGTGCCCCATGGCGGCGTCGCGGAACTCCGTTGGCATATCGCTGCCGATCCCAGTTCGTATTCTTTCAAGCAGGGGCTGAGATGCCTCGCGCGGCAGTTCCTTCAATAGATCCCGTCCCACATTGCGGATGGATTCCCTACTTCCCCAGGGCACCTTGTCGTTGAAACGCGCCAGCAGGACGGCGGTGTAGCCCGCCGCCTCCTTGTCTTTGCAGTGCAGGATGAACTGCCTTGCAGTGAAGCGAGAGAAGTGGGCCGGGGAGGGAAGAAACAGCGAATGATCGGGGGAAAGGAGTGACGCTTGAAGCGTGTCGCTGGCCGAGACAAGTCTCTGGATGGGGCGTCCTTCAAGCTGACGGATGGCAACGAAGGTGGATGTGAAGGGCATATACCCACACCAGATGCCGTTGTACAAGACACTCTCTTCGTAATATACCCGTCGCAGCAGTGGGAGACCTGCCTTGCACCGCCACGCGGCGCACTGGCGCGCGGCTTCCTCGACGCTGAACGAGTTCTGGGCCTGCCTCAAGTCCTCCAGACATGCCGCCGTGTCGTCAGGAGTGGGTGCATTCCCGTTGGCCGCAGATGCTTCCCGGCGGGATATGATTGCGTGGTTCTGCCAATCCGCGGCCAACGCGGGACCCCACCACCTTACCACCAGCACCGCGGCCAGCCACACCCCCAAGCAGAGACACCACATGATCTTCCTCGCCAAGTTCATGGCATACCTCCCATCCTACGCGTGCCCCCGCTGGTACGACCGGGGCGTCTTCCTGCTTCTGCGATTCACTCGAACAAGATCCATCCCCGGCTCAGGGGATCCGCGTGGGCGCGCAGGCTGGAGAACCAGGCGGAGATGCGCGTCTCCTTGCCCTCGTGGGCGTTGCGCACGAAGTTCATGCGGATGA
>JACQGJ010000619.1 GCA_016199605.1 Armatimonadota bacterium
TCGCGGCTGGTCGTGAGCTGGATGTCAACGGTCTCGTTCTCCGGCGCTGCATGGTAGACCCAGAGATAGCCCACGTAAGTCCGGTGGAAGATGTTCGGGGTGAATCCGTAGAACTCGACGTCCGCCGGATCGTCAGCGTCCGGAATCATGATGATGCGATGGTTCTCCCAGTGTTTGAGGTCGGAACTGTCGGCGTAGCCCATGACGCGCAGACCGCGGTCCGGCGCCGGCCAATTCTCGTCTCCCGGCTGGGCGACCAGGCGCTCGCTCTCCTGCGGATTGACTCGTCGGTACATCACCCACCGATGCTTGAGCGAGTCGTAGATCAGGCTCATGAGCGTATCGTCGCCCCAGCCCGCCACGTCCACGAGCGTCCGCCAGAAGGGCTCTGGCTCCCGCCGCCAGTGAAGGCCGTCGGAGGAGTAGCCGAGGTAGGCCCCGCGGTTCCACTGATCGAAAAACATGCAGACGTATTTCTCATTTTCATCTCGCGGGTTCGGGTGGCGGAGGACGGAACGGATGAACAACTTCTTGCCTTGCGCCTGGACCTCGCGGTTCGGGTTGTCGCCCGCGCTGACCATCACGACGTTGTGATCCCTCCGCCCGCCCAGTTCCAGCACGCCGAGGTGCGGCTTCTCCCAGTGTACACCGTCCGTCGAGGTCGCGTACGCCGTGTAACTGGCGTGCCCGTCTGCCTCTTCCGGATGGTCGATAGGGCCGGTGCGGTACCACATTTTGAACAGCTTCTCCTCCGGATCGTACAGGGTGGCGAGCGGCAAAACACAATTGCCTTCCCACCACTGCTCCGGACGCAGGACGGGATTGAGCCGGTGCTTGGTCGGCGGATGGATCTTCCGCGTGACGCCCGGCGTCATCTCAATGAGTTCGTCGTCCAAAAAAAGTTCCGTCTTCGATGGCATGATCGGGTACTTCTCCCTCCACGTGGTCTCGACCTGTCACCCTCAGAAGTCCTTGAGTATAACCTCTTCCGGCTGGTCCGTGTTCATAGCGTTCATCAGGATATCGTATGGCAGGTAGGATATCCAGATAGACTCCGCCCACCCCTTCGTCGAGAAGATGGTCTCCGCCACGTCTTCCGTAATCTTGCACTTTGACTGGTCCCGGATCATCAGGAATACATGGTCTCCGGTGTTCACACTTCGTACCCATCTTATGAGATCGCCATAAGCCTTCTCCGCTTCGGAGCTTTGGAGATAGTTCCCGGACCACACAAACGCGGGCCTGGGCATTCCGGGAGATAAGTAGCTAACTGGGTCGGTTCTGGAAACAGGAATCCCGCTTTTCTTCTTCAGGACCAGTATCTCCGAAACGCGGCGCGCGAACTCGTAGCCGGCCCATACACCCTTCATTCTGCGCTCGCAGAGAGGCTGGCCCTTGACCAGAGCCTGGGCGTTGCCGATATGCTTGCCAAGCTCCTTCACCAGCGCCGGAGTGAAGAGGAGATGCATGCCGTGTCCTCCGCTCCAGATGGGATACTGAGCCTTCTCGAAAGCCTTGAACAGGGACTCGTGGTAAGCTTTCATCGGCTTGGCCGCGTGCCCGTAGTAGTTGGTGTAGTAGAGGTTCAGTTCCCGATCGACATCAAGGTCCGGGTTCCACATCAGCTTAACGCTCATATACCTGTCCAACCCTTGCGGTCCCCACGAGGTCTCCCCCTCGTTCGCAATCCCCTTGACCCCGAACTTGCGATACTCTCTCCAGCGGTTGGCCACGCTGTGTGTCATTGGCAAGGGTCCGGGCCAGGCGTATCCTCCATAGTAATCCCACATCATCAGGCAGGAGGGTTTTAGCGCAGCCCACTCCCCGAGCATTTTGGGCAGGTCGAAAGTCGAGCCTGAGAGACCCCTCAAGCTCTTCCTCCAGTCGTTCCACTCGCCGATAGGAGCAGGCATTATGATGGTGTTTGGTTCCAACTGCTGTACGTTCGTGGGAGCCGCCGTGTGCCCGGAATAGCCGAGCCAAATCAACTTCACCCACGGCGCTTCCTTGCCTACCAACCCAGCTATCGTGTTGCTGAAACGAGCTACGCGATTGCTGCCCTCCCCGTTCGGACGAGTGTTCAACGGCAAATCCATCGCTTTGCACGGGTCGCAGTCGCAGGTGTTGCCCAGACAATCACTCGGCTCTAATGAGAGGGAGGACAGATCAGGATTTGCCTTCGCTTTGGCTATCAGAGTGTCCGCGAAAACTCTCTGCATCTCGATATTACCCAGGCAAAGATCGGACCTGTCCCGCTTGCCTTTGATCAGCGCAAAGTACTCCGGATGTGACGCGAAATACTCTTCTGGAGGCAGGATATACCGATACGCATGATCCCAGGTATAATGCTCCTTTCCTCCGAGCTTCGCTTCCAACACAGCGTCCCTCACGGCGGTAACTTTGGTCTGCACACCAGGGAACCAGTAGAATTCGCCTCCGCCATCGAGGGAACTGTCCCAGAAATTCAGCCGGTTTCGTGCCGCCCATATCGCTCCCTGATTTTTCTCCTCTTCAGTAGTCTGGTGCCAGTAATAGCCCAGCCCCCCTGGGGCGTCAGAGCGAAAGGAATAAGACGGCGCGGGGGAAACAGTCCTCCCGATCTTTGGATCGATTGAGCTCTTCCGTGGCACGTGCTCGCCCCACGGCTCGGGCCGGTACCAGCGGACCCCGAGCCTATCGAGAAACTCATACACCCCATAGAGAGTCCCCGCGTCTCTTGCGCTCTGGCCGGGCTTCGCTTCACGCCGGCCCCCGATGATAGTCAGCCTGTTGGGCTGCACATCCGTTATGAACTGCTCGCAGCCCAGGCCGGCTACGTCCATGGAAGCCGTCAGCTTGCTCCTGCCGAGTGCTATCACTTTGCCTTTGGGTATGTTGCTGTCGTCAACGACTGGAATCTTCCTGCCGGTCATCTTTCCCAGGTAGGTAGCCATCTCTTGGGCTGCGAACTTCTCGGAGGGGCTGGCTTCGCTGCCGACCACGATCACAGGCACAGGCTTGTTCTGGCGAATCAAGGTTGTTGTCTTACCTCCTGCTTGCAGCGACGCCCCGCTGGGAAAAAGCGTAATACAAGCCCCCAGATACAGGACCACTCGCGCACCCCTTCTATCAGACATTGCTTCTCCCACAATCAGAAATCCTTGAGTAAAGCCTCTTCAGGTTTGTCCGTGTTCATGGAGTTCATCAAGATATCGTATGGCAGGTAAGCTATCCAGATAGACTCCGCCCA
>JACQGJ010000620.1 GCA_016199605.1 Armatimonadota bacterium
CCTTCTCACGGCGGTAAACCGACCGTTCTATTCAAAAGACCGGCCCGACCACCACCGGCTATCACAAATCTTACTTACACCCGGGAGATGGGAGCGCATTGACAACCCCGTTCGAGTGTCATACACTCCAGCCAGATTCCAAGTTGCCCAGAGCCGGCCGTTCGGAGCCACGATGATACGCAATGGAGGGAACACGGATCGGTGAGCATCACGTGGATTCGGGAATGTGTGGCGGTGGAGCAGTACCGTTTCACGCGGCACGCGCGGCAGATGATGCGAAAGCGTCACATTACGCGGGCCGACGCCGCGGAGGTGCTATTGGAAGGCAGCGTGATCGAAACGACAACCGATGACCGAGGGTTTGCTTGTTGGCTCGTGCTCGGCCAGCGGTTCAACGGCGACGCCCTTCACGTTGCGTGCAAAAGGTTGAAAACATGATACAGATCAACACCGTCTACTTTCCTGATGAGGAGTTTTGGGAAGCCGACGGCAGGACGCGGCGATAGTGAGGTGAGAAGAATGCAGTGCGGAACTTGCGGACATACCGAAGTGCGGGGGGCGACGACAACCGTGGAGGAATGGCACGCGGGAAAACTCTACGTCGTGCGCGATGTCCCGGTGGAGCGCTGCCCCAATTGCGGTGAGGAATACTTCGCCCCCGCAGTCATGGACGCTCTCGAACGATTGCTGGACCACCCAACCAACGCCGAGCCTGTCACGGCCTTCGCGTTGGAGTATGCATGATGCTTACCCAGACCAACTCGCTGCATGAGTTGCCACATGACAACCTCAGCCGACAACGAGGGACTCGCAAGTCGGGGCGTCGTGACCTCATGGTTGCTGCGACCGCCTTGCGTCATTCAGCCACTCTCGTCACAGGCAACACGCAGCACTTCTCTGGCATTTCTCGGTTAAGACTGCGTGACTGGCGCAAACGGTAGGAGGCAACGCCCATGATCCGCTTCGACACTGCGCAGGAACCCCCTCGCAAGTCCCCGTGGCCGGAAACGCTTTGGCATTCGTCGGGAGGAGTCTATCCATTTCTCCCGCCCCTCGCTTGGACATGGATGATTGTCTATCTCTTTGGGTGTGCCTCGCTAGATGACTCTCCGTCGTTCCCGGGGCACCCGATTTGGTTGACCGATGTATGGTTTGCGGACCCACCTTACGTCGTTCTATTCCTTGTCTGGTTCCTCGGATTCTGGCCGCTTGCTCTGCTGTGTTCCTTTCTGTATCGGCGACACAGCGGGGGTTGGTGGAACCGACAAGAGGAGTCTTTTGCTCAGAGGAAGCTTTCGGGTCTGCACCTTGAGTCCCTTGTGCGACCGGGGGAATCGCTGATCGCGGCGGTGAGGCTCAACTGCGGCGGGCTTGCCGGTGGATGTGCAGCCGATGTGGTGATCGTGGCGTCAGTCGTTTGGACGGGTCTAATCGTCCTTATCACCATCGCAATATTCAGTGTCATCTATGGTCCGCCAGTTTCCGCCTGGATACCAGGAGTGGCCGTAGGTTGTGTAGTACTGACATTCCTGCGTTCGCTCTTTGCCGCACCAACCATTATGGGAATCTTCACAACGGCGAATTGCTTTTGGATGCTCTGGGCGGTAGAAACGATCACCAATCTGATGACCCTCCAAGAAGCCACCCTCGTCCCAACCGGCACACTGTGGCTTGCTCTGCTGCCGCTTGCGATTCACCTGCTCCGGTTTGCGCGAAGTCCTCGCCTTCACTGGCTCGTCATCACCGATCAGCGAATCCTGAGCTTCGTCCCTCAACATAGTCCGCTTCCAGTCATCAACAGAATGCTGGAAGACCCAGATAAGTGGCGTCATTTTTTGAGTTACCTGTATGAGACCTGTTTTTGCTGGCTGCTTTTCACCAAGGTCAAGGCAGAGTGGGAGCACGGTGGTGCGATGACGCTGACGCGCAACCAGCATTCGGACATTGTCACCGTGACATCGCAGGGCCGCCGAATGCAGAGCATGTACATCACTCGACATGAAGCTGCGGCACTGTCCCAACTCATCTCTGAGAAGCACCTCCCCTGGAAACTCGTGGATCACCGGGATGCCCCAAAGGTACAGCGACGACTCCGCACCGTCTCCTGGGTAGATGCACTGGTGGCCATCGTCATCGCGGTGGGTGCCGCGCGGGTGTGCGCTCCGCTCTTCTCCACCGGCGTCACCGCGCGTTATGCCTTGCTCCCCACGTACGAAGCATCTCAGCGCGGAGAGGCACGACTCTACGATGATCTCATGCCACGCGTCCTTGCCGCCCGACCTAACGATGCACTGGTATGGTGCTATCGAGCCATGTCAGCGGAGAAACTGAACAGACCTGACGATGCCTGCAATAGCTGGCAACGTGCCTTGGAGTTGACCCGTGGACAGGGCAAGGTTGGCAGGACCGCAACCCACCGTCTGCGAGGTTATCGAGACTCTGCGAGGCAGTGAAACCAACCCCCAGACGGGGGTCCCTGATATACCAGATTGTGTCATTGCCACCACCGCCCTCCAACTGGGTCTGACTCTCGTCAACACAGATAGGAGAACCACTGCGTCGGCGAGCAACATCCTTTGGTGAACAACCGAAGTCCAGGTGGCGAGGTGGGCCAGGCGTTGAACCACGGACAGGGAGGAGCCGTGGTGCAGTGCGCGACCGCGGGCAATCTGCGCGCCGCGGCGGAGGTCAGTTTCGGTTTGACAGCGCGATAAGATCCCGTCGCGGGCGCATCCACGCCTCACCGACGCTCTTCTCGACCAACGCGAGCAATTCGCGGTAG
>JACQGJ010000621.1 GCA_016199605.1 Armatimonadota bacterium
CACGCTCTACCATCTGGTCAAGGTCGTGGATCGTCGCGAGAGGATGGAGCCGCAATTCGAGCTGCCCCACTGGTCACGGCCCGGCAGTTGGGAGCACGCCATTGAACCGCTGCTGGAGGCTATCGGACAATGAATGTCACCTGCGACCGAAGGAGCAACTAATGATCGAGCTCCCCGAAGCCACCACCATCGCCCGGCAGATCAACGCTGAGCTGCAAGGCAAGCGCATCGCCGAGGGCAACCGCGGTAGCTCGCCGCACAAGTTCGCTTTCTACAATCTCCTGCCCGAGGAGTACGCGGCGATTCTCAAAGGGAAAACGATCGGCGAGGCGACCGTCAACGGCTCGTGCATCCTCGTGTCGATCGAGCCAGGGCACACCTTGATTCTTGGGACTGGCGGCGAGAGGATCGTCTATCACCGCAGCGCCGCGTCTCTGCCAAAGAAGCACCAGTTCTTCCTCCACTTCACCGATGCCACCTACCTGACCGTCACCGTCCAGGGTTGGGGGGCAGCGCTCTTGCTGCGCCAATCCGAGGTGGCCGGCCATCGCTTCGTCAACTTGGAGAAGCCCTCGCCTCTGAGCGACGACTTCACTACGGACTACTTCCTCGGACTGTTTGCCGCGTTGGAGAAGGATGACTCCTCCAGCGTGAAGTTTTTCATGATCAGCAAGCCGGGCGTCCTGGGTGTGGGCAACGGCTGCCTGCAAGACATCCTCTGGCGGGCCAAGGTTCACCCCCGTCGGCGGGCGGTTGATCTGACCAAAGCCGAGCAGCGGAGGCTGTATGCCGCCCTTCGTGAGTCCTTGCAGAAGATGGTCGAGGGCGGCGGCCGGGATAGCGACTACGATCTCTACGACCACCCCGGCGGGTACCGGCGTGTCCTGCACAGCAAGGTGGTGGGGCAGCCATGCTCGCGTTGTAGCGCGCCAATAGAGAAGGCCAGCTACCTGGGCGGAGCGGTCTACTTCTGCCCGAAGTGCCAGACGTGACCAGCGAGGACTCTTGTCTCGATCCCTCCTTCGATTCCTTTGACCCGAACGCGCGGACTTGGTAGAATCCGGTGGTCGAATGGTTTCCTACTGGAGATGCAGGAAACAGCAGATGAGCGCACGCGACAAGGACAACCGCGTTCAATACCATGGCCTGAAGCGCGTGGACATCCGTCCACATCCCGGCGTATACTGTGAGCGGAGGTTACTATGAACGCTATCACGATTGCTCTTCCAGAAGACCGTGTCTTGCAGTTGCAGGAGAGGGCCACCCGGCTCAACGTTTCGCCTGAAGAATTGGTTCGCGTGAGCATTGAGGAACTGCTATCCCGACCCGATGAACCTTTCGAACGCGCCGTGAGCCATGTCCTCGAGAAGAATGCTGAACTCTATCGACGGCTGGCATGATGCGCTATCTCGTTCTCAACGAGGTCCTCGAACTGTATCGCCAGATTATGGAGCAATCTGGCGGTTCGGTGGGCCTCCGTGATTTGAGGGCCCTGGAGTCGGCGTTGGCCCAGCCGCGCATGACCTTCGACGGTGCGGAACTCTACCCCACAATCGTTGAGAAGGCCGCAGCGCTGGGCTTCTCCATCATCATGAACCCTCCTTTCGTCGATGGCAACAAGCGCACCGGGCACGCGGCGATGGAGACCTTTCTTGTACTGAGTAACTTTGAGATTGACGCAACTGTAGATGAACAAGAGAGCATCATTCTTCACGTTGCGTCCGGCGAGATGACACGCGAGGAGTTTACAGACTGGCTTCGCCATCACGTGGTGGAGAAGGGCAACTGAACCTCTGGACCTGAGAGGACCCACACGGCTGACGAACCCGGCTTGGGTGAGTCTTAATGAAACTGTTGGAAGGCGTACGCTATCCCTCCGAGCACTCCGTGCTCCATATTGCCTGCCTGAAGGGGTGCCTTGACTATCTCGGCGCAGGCATCAGTTATTCGTGGTTGTGTGGTGGCACGGGTCATGCGTTCGTCATCAACATCCACGCGGAAGTGGATGTGCAGGGCGTGAATGACTGGAACCCGCAGATGCTGTTCGAGCTTGCCCCGAACCTGGGCTACCGATGCACTGGTCTGAAAGAATGGGGACCGTCGTTGGGAGACGGCTTCCCGGCGAAACAGCAGGAAGCCCGAGATCTCATCCAGCGAAGCATAGACCGCGGCAACCCCTGCTACGGTTTCTGCGTGGACCCCGCGAACCCCGACTACTCCCCCTTGTGTGGCTATCATGACGAGGGATACTACTTCACCCACATCGGCTCCTCGGAACCGAGTGGGCCCATCGCCTGGGAGAAACTAGGAACAATGTGGGTTCCCATGCTCGAAGTCTACGCTGTGGAGCTCTGCGAGCCGGCAAGCGATGAGGTGGTCGTGCGGGAGGCCTTCAGAATGGCCCTGCGCCACGCCGCGGGTCCACAGGAGTGGATCCGACCTGAAGCCCGTTCGGGCCTCGCGGCGTTCACGGCTTGGGCCGACTGCCTTGAGTCGGGGGAGGCGCTGTTGCTCCACCACGACTGGAACCTCCAAGTGTGGCTGGACTGCCGCAAGACGGCCGTTGAGTTCCTCACCGAGGCCAAGTCGCGCATCGGGAAAGCCGAGGACCACTTCGACGCCGCCATGCAGCACTACCGTCTCGTGGCAGACAGGCTGAGAGAGGCCAAGAGCCTGGTGCCCGCGACAGAGACGACATGGGACGAGAGGCTGAAGTTCACGAGTCCCGAAGCCGCGCAACTAATTCGGGCGGCCGGTGAAGCAGAAGGCCAGGCACTGAGTTGTCTTGAGCAAATCGTTGCCGAGCTGTAAGCGCTCCGGCGCAGGCCAGGAGGAGATCGCACAACGTACGTATCCAGAGGACGCGATCTGTTGACTCCCCGCACCAAGCCGAGTAGAATTTCGAACACAAGGACAAGGACGCTGAGATGCAATGGTCTGATGTACGGACGGCCTTTCCCAAGGAGTCCTTAGCACTTGAAAAGGAGGTTCACGGATGGCTAGACGAGAAGTGAAACGCCAAAGGCTGACTTTAGAAGATGAGCATCGACTGAACCTACGCGTGTCTCGCCGTCTCCACAGGACGATGGCTGAGAGCCACAAGGGACAGTGGGTAGGACTGGTACGCGGAGAGGTGGCTGCCGTAGGGTCTACCCTTGACGAAGTCAGCGATAACTTGATGAGGATCGAACCCGATCCGCGACGCCGTTTTGTTTTTCGTCCCGATGAGGATTACCGCAAGAAGGTCATCATTCTGGCGATTGGGAGGCAGTGAATCTTGGGGAAAATCTGTCTCCCGTATGAGAAGAACCGCTGTTGCGTGGTGGTCACCGTAGCAAATATGCCCACTGCTCGCGGCCGTGTGCGTGAGACCACCAGGCGACTGATTGCCGACACCGGCTGCCCGGTTGAGTTGATCCTGGCAGAGCGACTCCTCCAACAGATGATGGTGGACACGGCGCGGCCCAAAGCGAGCAACTTCGGCTGGCTGACAGGTTATGTGGTTCGCATCCTGATGCCGGAGCTCGGTTTCGACCATCGAGTTTGCGCCTACTCGAACCCGCGCGCCTTGCGCATCGCCTCCGAAGAGGGCTTCGATGGCATCGCTGGCAAACCGTTTCTCGACAACTTCCACTACAGCAACGGCGAGGGTGGTGAATTCTGCCTGGAATCATGGGCGCAATATCGCGATCGGCGTGGGATGGGGCAGTCCAGGTCGTGACAAGGCCGAGGTATCTGGCTACATTCTCCCCATCGCCGATGCGAAGAACGGTATCTCCACCATCAGGGAAGCCGGGAAGGAAGAAGTCCTGATCACACGTTACGGGAAGCCTGCCGTCGTCGTCGGCTTTCATGATGATGACGACGGGTTGGACTATCGCCTTGAGCACGATGCAACCTTTCTTTGGGAATTGCCACGGCGCGCGAAGATATCCGACAGCGGAAGTTCGTCGCACTGCGGACCTGCGTAAGTCGTTTTGGGGAACTCGTCGTCCCAAGAGAACGGAGAGTTCCTCCACAGCGACGGCGACTCACCGACTCGTTGGGAAATCAGGCCTGCATCTCTGATCTACATTCTTACAGCATCTCCGACGATCAGCAGCAACCGAAGGGGGCGCCCTGCTATCCCCAATTCGCCCATCCATCAGGACACAGGTTCTATCTATCCTCCCGCCTGCCTCGCCGTCCCGGGATCTCCGCGCACCTGTTGCGCAGCGGTCCAAAGTCGTGTATCTTGACGCCGGTTTTGGCACCCGCGACTTCATTGATGGGTAAAGAGGAACGAATAGCAGGCGGGGCCCAGCGATCTGGTTTCCTGTTGACCTCCATGTGATCCCCTGATATCCTGACGGCTATCTTCACTGGTGCAACGGCAATGACGGCGAGTTGCTGAACCCAATGTCGCCTTCGCCGTGATATAGGGGAGGACCAAATCTAATGCAGTTGAACGATGCGGGGGTTGTCTGGACATACCCGAACAAGTGCGGTCCGCTCGAGGACGTGAAAATCGTCTTTGAGTGGAAAGCGTTGAAAGGTCAGCGGGTCATCTTTCAGTTGACCGACGCTGACCATCAGGAATACTTGGAGAAAACCGTGACCGCCGGGACCGGGAAGGCAGAGCTTGTTGTGAAGCCTGGCGGGAAGCCTGGAGTCCATCACATCAGGCTGTGGACCCCCCTTCCGGGAAAGGATCCGTACGTTCGTCACGGAGGCTTCCGGGTTTGCGCGAAGACGTCCGTTACCTCCGACACGGGAGAGATGGATGGACTCCTGGAGTTGCTCGAGGAGGGGTTGCGGCAATCCATTGACATCACCAACGTCAACGGCAAACCCAGAACCTACTACAAACATGCCGATAACACGCGAGAGAATCTCGCCTTTCCGGCGTTTGGCATCGGCGCGTTGCGATACTTCATTGCGGACGTGAAGAGCATGTTCGAGGCGATCTACGACAACCAATGGCCCAGCGGCCGCCTGCCCGATCATGTTTACGGCGACGCCTACCCGTGTCCCATAACCCCACGGAAGATCCGCACATGCATGGCGGATCTGGAGATCGGCATGGCTTCGACTTTGTGCCAGGGGTGGCACGCCCATGGCGATGACCAATGGCTTCGCGAACTCCTGCTCAAGGTGGAAGCCGGGCTTGAGTTCGCTACCACCGATCCGCAGATGTTTGACGAGACACACGGCGTCATGAAGCGCCCGCACACATTAGACGAATGGGATATCGGGTTCACCGAGGCCGGTGAGCATGCGTATACCGATGAGACTGCCAAGTTCGTGATTATGCAGGGAGACACCTCGCAACTGTTTCAGGCGTGCGCTTTGCTCGCTGGGGCCTTTGCCGCTCTGGGCGACCGGGACCGCGCCAAACGCTACCGCATGTTGAGGGAGCATTATTATCGACTTGGAAACAAGCTCTTCTGGGACGGGGTGAAGTACAAGCACCACATCCACCTCGACCCATTCGATCACGGTGACTTCGACGAAGACGACCAGCTTGCCATGAGCAATTCCGCGGCCGTTACCAGAGGATTTGCCGATCATAAGAAAGCTGTCTCCATCATCAAGGAATACGCGCGTCGCTGGGAGGCAACGGGTGACCGGTTCCCGTGGTGGTCTCTGCAGCCGGGATACCCGGACAAGCTTGGGTATCTTCACGGCGGGGAGGGCGTCGCCTGGTCAAAACTCCAGGGGGAGTATGCCAACGGCGGGCTTTTCCCCTGGGTCGGAGGAGAGCTGTGCCGCGGGGCGTTTCAGCATGGCATGGAGAAGCTGGGCTTTGACCTGCTGCGCGACGTTCACGAGGTGTTGAAGCGCGACAAAGGCTCCATGTTCACCTGGTATCACCTCGACGGATCCGCCGCCATCAATGCGCCGCACAACCAGACCAACTACGACCCCTGGGGGCTGTCGGCATGGGCGCAGGCCCTCCTTGAAGAACTCGTGGGCATCAAGTCGCAAGGGAAGCTTCTGAACCACGTGCTTTGCGCGCCACGGTGGCCGGTGACAGGAGCAAAGGAAGTGTCGGCAACAGCCCACTTCCCCGCTTCGGACACCTATTTCTCCTATCACTATGACCTGTCGAGAGACCGACTCCGACTGCATTTCACCGGCACCGGGGAAGATGTCTCCTTCCGCATATTGCTTCCGGGATGGCGGAAGTGCAGCGAAGTAAAACTTGACGGCAGGAAGATGGGATTCAAGACCGAGACAGTGGAAGAGTCCGTGTATGTCACGCTGGAGGCAAAGATCAAGGGAGCGCGCGAGTTGGTCGTTGTCCGGTGAATGCACCTGGCTGTAGCACGCAAGGAACGCAGCTTGGAGTACCTTCACGGACGTGAACCCGTCCGTCAAGGAATGACACCCATCTAATATCAGCGATTTTGGAGGAAAGGTCAGAACATGAAAACGCTGTGGATACTCGGTTGGGTGTGCCTGCTGCTCCTCGCCGTCGCCGCCTGCGCCCAAGACATCACGGAGGGTAGTCTGCTGCTGTCGGATGACTTCAGCCGCTTCACGGATTCACTGTCCAAACTGGGTAAGCTGCCCGAGGGGCGCCGGGCGTGGGGCAAGCGCGTGCCCGTCAAGGACGGCGTACCCCAGGACGCCGCCGTCCACGGCTCCCGAGGCGGCCTCGTAGTGGGCTACGACTCCGGCGCTGCGCCCTTTGACACAGGCGTGTATGTGGCCAACTTCACCGTCGCCGATGCCGTTCTCTCCCTGACCGTCGGCCCTTCCTACATGGACGGTCGCTGCAGCAATGCCATCCTCAACTACCGGGCAGAAACGACCGACGCCGCTTCGGGCGGCTGGCAGCCGGGAGCGTACCATGTCGACCTGATGGGTGACTGGTCCGGCAGCCGGGATGTTGTCCTGCGCTACGGCCGCGACATCCTGGCGGCAGGCGATGTAGCGGACAGGCGAGTGCCCACTGACAGCCACCGGGTCCGGGTCGCCTTCGCCGGCGACCGACACGCCGTCTGGGTGGACGAGCGCCAGGTCATTGACTACTGGGCGATAGAGGCAGGCCGCAAGGGCGCCGGTTACCTCGGCTTCGGCGGATGCTACTCCATCGGCGGATTCGACGACTTCAAGGTGAGCGAGGCCAAGCCGGGAGTCGCCAGGCCGCCCGTCAATGCCAGCGGGATGGGGCCCCTCGTCTTCCAGGGTCGGCCGTTCTTCGTTATCGGCACGTACAACCCGCCGGACGACGAGGACCTCAAAGAGTGGCTCGGGGCCGGATGCAACACCGCTGTGCTCAATCCCCCCGTAAGCGCCGCCGAGCGCGCTGTGGGCTCCAAGCAGCGGGCCTCTTGGCCAAAGCGTCACGGCGTCGCCGCCATCTACTTCCCTACCGTGGACTTCTACAGCCGGCAGGAGGGCAAGCCCACCTTGACCCGGCCCGAGGACATCCCCGCCAAAGCGGCCCGCCTCAAACAGATGCTCGCCCTCACCGCCGATGATCCCCAGACGCTTGGCTATTGCACCTTCGACGAGCCCGAGAACGAACTCTATCCGGCCTATCAGGAATGGGACCAGAAGAAGGATCAGGGCTTGGCCCAGTGGATCGCCGGCGGCATGAGGTGGACCTTCGACACGCTCAAGGCGGGCGATCCGGACGCGTATGTCATGCCCATCGTGGCCTGGTGGACCACTTACAAGGACATGGCGCCACTCTACGACGTCAACATGCCCAACCAGTACCCGACTCTTCACAGCGACGCCCCTCTGCAAGGCCCGCTCTACGAAGTGGTCATGGATGCTGCCCTGGCGGCTGACGCGGCCCGCGCCGCCAGGCGCGTGGGCTTCGTTTACATGCCGGGAATCTTCGACACGATGCCCGGTCGTTGGCGGGCGGCCACCCGGCGCGAGCTGCGTTACCTGTGCTTCGCCCCCGTCACCCAGGGCGCCCTGGGTGTGCTGCCCTGGCGGCTGGGCTACTGCAGCATGCCCTACCGGCGCGCGGTCGTCTATCCAATCATGCGCGAGTTGAGCCACCTGCGCCCGTGGTTCCTCGGTGAATGGTGCGACGGCAAGGTCACAAGTGACCGGGACACGGCGACGGTGGACTACCTTCGCAAGCTGCCGAGGCGGGTACGGATGGTGGAGGGCGAAGAGAAGGCGGAAACCGTCGAGACTGATGCTGTTCCGGACTGCTCGCATTGCCTGCGTCGTCGCCCGGATAACACCTACCTTCTCCTGGCGGTCAACAACCGCACGGAGACTGTGCAGGCCACCTTCACACTGAAGGACATCAACGACCTGCCGGAGACGGCATTAGACCAGATCGAGTACGCGCGTGTGCCCATCGCCAACGGGCAGATCAAGGATACGCTGGAGCCCTTCGCTGTGCGGGCCTACCGGATCGAGCCGAAGTAAGAAGTAGCCGCGTCCTCTGGTGCGCCCGCGCCAGGAGAATACCATCACGTATACGTGCGTGGGACAGGTGAAGCGGTATCGGGCGTTTGGGGAAGCGGGAATGCCGCAGGAGTTCGCAGAGTGGGTGAGGGAGCAACTGGCGAGGCAGAAGCCGACGGGGAAGTGACTCGGCTGAGGCGTATCGGGTCGCGGAAGAGGACTTGCGGGTTCAAGGTCGAAAGCTGAACCGAGTGTTCGATGTGGTGACCTATCTTGCGCGGCAGCACTCGGCGTTGCCGTTCTCGGCGGGAGAGCATCGACCGGTTCTGTGAAGGTGATTTGCTTAAGGGGGGATGAGAATATGTGGGTGTGTTCATAGGACGGACCAAGATAGTAACACGCGTTGATGGATTCAGGTGAAGGAGTGTGTTCAGCAATGCGAAATTGGTTTGGCAAGAAACGAGAGAATGTTTTCGGGACCGTTGGACTGAACTGTCTCGCCGGATTACTCGTCCTGTGCGTTATTGTTTCGTTTGTGCAGGCGGCACCCAAGGCGCCCGTCGAAATGAAGGTCGTGCGACGCCTGGACGGTGAACAGCCGGAGTGTCGGTTCGGTATCACGCTCGCAACTCTGGGAGACTTGAACCGAGACGGGATCCCGGACTTTGTGGTCGGCTCACCTCGGGCCGAACCGGAGGGCATCGACAATCAGGGCAGCTTGTTCGTGTTCTCGGGCAAGGACTGCCAACTCCTCCGGCGGATCAACGGGACGCGCGACACCTCAAACCTGGGATGCTGGGTGAACCCGGCGGGTGACGTGAACAAGGACGGCGTCCCGGACTTCCTGGCGTCCTCGCCGAACGCCCATATAAAGGGCGTAACGGAGGCAGGGAGTCTGCTGGTTTACTCGGGCGCGGACGGGACGGTTCTCCACCGCTTCGACGGCGACACCCAGTACGAGCAATGGGGCAACCAAGGGGGTGCGGCCGGGGACGTTGACGGTGACGGCTGCGCGGACCTCGTGGTCGGAACCATCCGTCACAAGGGAGACACGGGTTGTGTGTGCGTCTACAGCGGACGAACGGGAGCAGTTCTCCATCGGTTCGTCGGTCCCGCGCCGAAGGGCATCATGGGGCACGGCGTCGACGGAGCTGGCGACCTGAACGGCGACGGCAAGGCCGACATCCTGGTGGGCGTTCCGGGGCGGCCCGGTCCGGGGCAGGTGTTCCTGTTCTCCGGAGCGGATGGATCCAAGCTGCTGAGTCTGAGTGGCGAGGCGCCGGGGGATGGGTTCGGCCATCGGGTGTCGGGCCACCATGACCTCAACGGTGACGGCACTCCCGACTTCGTCGTCTCCGCCCGCACTGAGAGCGGCGGCGACTTCGGGATCGTCTATGCCTACTCAGGAAAGGACAACTCGCTGCTGTGGCGTCTTGCCGGTCAGAACCAACGCGAAGGTCTCGGCTTCTCGGCAGTACGGGCGATTCCCGACGTCAATGGCGACGGCTGTGCGGACCTCATGGTCGGCAGTTGGTGCGCACCCAAGGAGGACGCGAAGCTCACCGGACAGCCAGCACAGACCGCGGGCGCCGTCCTACGCCCCACCCCCCAAGGAGCGCGGGGCGCGGGCGGCCGCGCCTACGTTCTGTCCGGCACTGACGGGAGGGTGCTCGCCTACTTCGACGAGAAGCTCCCGGGCGGAACCGTGGATTGCGTGGATTACCTGGGCGACGTGAATGGCGACGGTCGCCCCGAATTCCTCGTCGGTACCGGGTACGCTGACACGAGAGTGAATGGCCACGTGTACGTGGTGACGGCCGATCTGCCGGACGGCCAGGCGCAGAATGCCCAGAACCCCGCAGTCGAGCTTCTCTGTGGCAAGTGCGGGGCAAAACTCCCGCCCGACGCCAAGTTCTGCCCCAAGTGCGGTGAGAAGGTCGTAACTGCCAATCCTGTAAAGACCCCTGCGGCTACCGCGTTCTTTCCCTTGGCTGTCCAGTTCCGCATCAGACCTCCCGCCGGTGGAGCGTCCGCGACGGATTACCTCAAACCTTATCTCAAGACCGTAAAGGAGCTGGGCTTCAACGCGGTCGTATGCCGGGCGCGCGCGCTGACGGCGGCAAAGGCTTTGGGATTGAAGGCGGTACTGGTGGATGACCCGCTCAGCGCCGTAATGGTAGGCAAACTCCAGAAGTCCTCCGAGGAAATACGAAGACAAGTCCAGGACCTGGCCCAGTCACTTCGGGGATATGACAACATCATCGCTCTGCAACTCCACTGGGAC
>JACQGJ010000617.1 GCA_016199605.1 Armatimonadota bacterium
CTACGAGGTTGGCGACATCAGAATAGAAAATGCACACTCCGCCTTGGCGTACACGCCTTGACGGTCCCAACTTGTCGGCAACTCTGTTTTTAGTTTCGGAGGCTTCATGCAACCAACCTTCTTCGGTTATAATGCCGTTCGTCCATTGTGGCGTATCCTGCACCGTGAGGTGGTATAGGCATGTTCGATTCCTCGATTCTTCGAGGCTTAACTCTGAAAAACCCTCAACCCAATCCCGCCTCGCAAATCGCGATGGTGTCGTTTCCCGTTCCGCTCGGTTGCCCACAACTTAGCCTTCTCGGCGACCACCCAACCCAAGTCCAGCCCGTAGCCTGGTGGCCGGAGTCCATTGCAGGGAATAAGGGAGTCGTCAGAAGACAGCTCATGTTCGTGGTGTCCGAAGGCTTGCTCCCCGAGGAATTCTCCTTCACTGAGGCGGCGCCGGTAGGCAATGACTTCAAAGGCCCGGAAGCTTCAGTTCGCATTGTGAGCAAGAAGAACACTGGGATTCTTCTCTCCGAAGTCAACGAGGTCGCTTTCACCTTCGGAGGAAAGAACCTCGGATTGCGGCTTGGGCTTCAGCATGGGGGAGAGTACCACTGGTGGGAGTGGGTCCGGGTTGAGGAGCTTTGGTCCGGGCCGGTGTGCAAAGCGGTGCGGATCGGAGGCTTCATCGAGGTCGAGCACTTCGGAGACGAATCGCTGACGGAGGGTACAAGCTTCCTCCAACACAAGGCCCTGCATTGGCACAACTGGCTGTTCGGCGAGGTTTATGCCCTGCTGTTCTCCAACGGCGTCGTACACCTCACGTGTCGCCACGTGAACAACCATCTCTTCGATGAAGGCAGAGACCTCGAGGATGTTGTGCCTGTCATCGCCATCAGCGGCCCCGGGGCGGCCGACGTGGAGCAGACACTCGACGGGACCCAGACCCAGTTTGACCTCGGTGGAATCACGTTGAACCTCGACGAAGCCGCCGCCCTGTTTGGCCCTGAGCATCCGGGGAAGTTGTGTCATGAGAAGGACCTGCTCGTTTACCAGCCCTACTCAGGAGTTGAGATTTACGGCGACGCGTTCCATCGGGAACGCGAGGACGGCTTTATCGCAAAAGCCGAAGAGAAACGATTCCCCAAGGGGGTTGCGAGAACGGTCCGTTTTGCAGTAGGTCTGGGAGAGTCTGCGCCGGTCCTGTCCCGGCTGGTTGTCCCGGACTGGTGGTATGCCTTGGCCCGCGAGCTATGGGGCGACGAGACCTTGCCGGTTCACGATCGGTGCGACCGGGTCCTCGAGTCTTGCGAAAGCTACGTAGCCGAGGCGACGAAAGAGAGACCACGCTGTTTCGACAATTCAGCCCTCAACCGGAGTATCTGGGAGGGAGAGATTCCCTTCAGCCAGATGCTCTACTTCTACCTCAGCGGCAAGCTTGACTACTTCGGGATAGCGATCGACGAATCCTACTACATGGCGGACCTCGGGTTCGATCACGCCACTGAAACGATCCGAATGCAGAACTATCCCTTTGGCGCTGTCGCCCCTCCGCTCTACCGGACGGCTTCCATGACCTTCGCCTACCTGGAGACCGGCGACCCCTATCTGCTGGACTGTTCGGAATCGGCTGCCACGCGCTTCTACTGGATTGACCGCCACAACTGGCCTCGACGCACCTACGGTCGCGATGCCGCCAGTCTCCGAAGTCTGGTGTTTCTGTGGGATTACACCGGTAAGGAAGACTACCTCTCGATGGTGCGCGAGGCGCTGGGGAGATCTCTCCAGTGCCAGCGCCTGGACGGGTCCGTGGGGGATCAGGGTGGCGCGGTCGGGGTGCAGGGGGGATGCGCCAACGAGATAACCAAGAACTGGATGACGTTGATGGCGAATGAACCCGTTGTTGATTACCTGCTGCGCCGGCCAGATGACCCGGAACTTGTGGACTCGCTCTTGAAGGCCGGCGCTTTCGTCCTGAAGAGTCAGGTTGAGGAGAACGGAGTCTACTCCTGGGCGTACCAGTACGGTTACGGCGACAATCCGGGAGACCCGTGGGATATGAAAGCCAATCCTGAGAGTTTCACGCCGTTTCCGGCCGGCAAGCTCGTCAGCGGCTACAAAGCCCGCTTCCTGACCTTTCTCACACAACTCACCGGAGACCCCTGCTATCTGGAAGCCTGGCAGAAATTCTACGACACCAACTGGGGCATCGCAGGCCAGGAGCCGCGGCAGATTGGGTATTGCACCAATAAGATCGTCGAGTACCTGCCCTACCTGCAGGCTCACACCTGGAACGCCCGATGGGAGGAGGGGCGCGTGCGCGTGCGACCACTCATCACTCGACGGGTGCCGCGGGCCGAAGGCGAAATCGCCACTCCAAGTGGAGCCCTGGGAATCAGTTGCGTAGTGGAAGGCAACCTCGTCACTGTTGAAACTACGGGCGAGGAGAGTCTGGAAGTTCTCGTGGATCTTCCAGGATACGGTGAGCCTGTAGCCCTCTCGGGTTTTGGCCACAAGACCCTCGAGTGGAAAGGAGAACTCCTTGAAGAACCACAAAGGCAATGAAGGTGAGCAACCGGTCGGAACTGTCCGACCTCTTGAGACCGGAGGAGAGCCGTTTCGATGGCGCTCACCCGAAGAGCCGCCCTTTCATATCGCCGGCTTCGCCTGGTTTGCTGCCGAGGGAATCTACAGACGTCTGCCGCAATTCCCGACCCATTCGGTGACCGAGGCCGTGGAGTCGCTCGCCAATCACACAGCCGGGGGACAAATCCGATTCCAGACCGATTCCCCGCGTCTGGCTCTGAGTGTCCGATTGAAAGGGCCAGCTTCCATGGATCACATGCCGGCAACGGGTCAGTGCGGGTTTGACTGCTACCTCGGGCCGCTAGGACATCAACGCTATCTATCGACGACACGGTTCGACCACACGCGGTCCTGGTATGAGTGCCTGATGTTCGATCTGAAGAACTCTTCGCTGCGCAACCTCACCTTCAACTTCCCTCTTTACCAGGGAGTCGAGGAAGTGCTCGTAGGTCTGGAACCCGAGGCCAAGATCCTCCCTCCCCCTCCCTACGCTCGCGCGGGTAGGGTCATCGTGTATGGAACCTCGATCACCCAAGGTGGATGTGCGTGCCGACCAGGGATGGCCTACACCAACCTGCTGAGTCGCCGACTCAATGTCGAGTTCATCAACCTCGGATTCTCGGGCAGCGGCCGCGGCGAACCAGAGATGGCCAGGAATATGGCGGAGATCGAGCGCCCCTCCTGTTTCGTGCTTGACTACGAAGCCAACGCGGGAGCAGTCTTGCTCCGAGACACCTTTCGCGAGTTCTTGCGGATTCTGCGTGAAGCTCACCCTTCAGTCCCCCTCCTGGCGGTCTCCAAGATTCGGTATGCGTCGGAGTTGATCGATGCAGAGGCAGTGCGAGTCAGGCAGGAGCTTAAAGCCTTCCAACGACAGGTCGTAGACAACATGCGCGAGCAGGGCGACGGTCTTGTCTTTTTTCAGGATGGCGAGGCGCTGCTGGGAGAGGACTTCGAGGAGTGCTCCGTTGACGGCGCCCATCCAACGGATCTGGGATTCATGCGGATGGCCGAGGGGCTGGCGCCGGTGCTGCGGGGAATCCTCTTCCCTGGCTCCGAAGGCTGAAGCAATCCGGCGTCTTATGCTGGGATTTCAGGATTGTGCCCTAACCTGTTGAAACCTGACGGTGTTGGTGATAGGCTTTTGGGCGGCGTATACGGTTACTGGAAACAATCATTGACTGAGGAGGACAAGCCATGAAGATTGCCATCATCCCGACCACCGGAGGATCCGATCCCTACAAGGGCATGGAGGTCGCTGTGCAGTTGGGAGTTGAGGCCGTTCACATCTCCGGTTACGGGGGAGGACTGGACCTTGAGAACAAAAGCCGTTCTGAGCGGGCGGAGATACTCAAACGCATCCGAGGCTACGGCCTGGAGGTCTCGGCCCTCATCGGCTGGGGTGGGAATGTAGACCTTGGTGAAGAAGAGGGGATCAAAGAGAACATCGCCTGGGGCAAGCGATTGAACGAAGTCGCTGTGGATGTGGCCGAGGGCTTGTGGATGGCCCATGTCGGCATCATGCCTGAAGAGGAAGCAGGCCCACGATGGTCTCTCTTTCGGGATTCGTTAGCAGAAATCGTGAATCACGGAGCGAGCATCGGCGCTACCGTTGCATTGGAAACGGGCCCTGAGCCGCCCAAAGTGGTCCGCAAGATGATCGAAGACATCGGCAGCTCCGGTTTGCGCGTGAACTTCGACCCAGCCAATCTCCTGCTCTGGCCCCCTATCATTGCCAAGCAACACAACGTGTCCTTCGATTACGCCGCGGCGATGGAAAAGTTCGATCCGGTAGAAGGTTTGCGGACTCTCATCCCTTACGTGGTCCACGCTCACGCCAAAGACTCGGTCCTTCGTCCCGACGGTTCTGCTGAGGAAGTGCCTATCGGGACGGGCATGACCAATTGGCCGGTGCTCTACTCCATCTTTCAAGAGAACGGTTACAAGGGATACTACGCGATCGAGCGCGAGTGCGGCGAAAACGCGATGGAGGACGTCCGCAACGCGGTTGGGTTTCTGAGAAGTCTGGGATAGCCCTGTCTCTTAGAACTCGTCCAAGAACAACTCCGCGGTGCTCCCGTCCGTTTGCCAGTAATCTTGCAGGGACGCGACGGGGGAAACGCTGTTTCATTGTTGGACGAGTTCTTCATGCCGGCGGACCTCCGTCCCTTCTTTGACGAGGTCCCTCCGCCACACTGGAAGGACCGGTGAGGATGAAGATCGTCTCGAGTGAAACGGTGGAATCGACCTGGAAAGACTTGGCTGAACTCTCCGTGAAAGACGGATTGCGTCATCAGGAGGAGTTCATCCAACGGCAGGAGCCTCTCGCGCAGTTCATCCAGATCATGGGGGAGGAGTCCCTGTCCTCCGACGCTCATGGGTTGGCGACGTACGTTACCCTCAACCTCTGGCAGATGTTCGAGCGAGCCTCGCCCACACCCCTTCCGCCGGCTTCCCCTGACGAAATCATGGACGCGTTTGAGAACCGTGAGCGGTGGGTGGAGAGCTTCCTCGACGTGGAGGAAGAGGAGATCGAGCGCTGGCTTCGCATCACCTCGGAGATGCCCCAGGAACACGTCACCAGATACCTCATTGAACTCCTGATGGAAGACTGCCGGGACCCCGACTCCATCGTGAACCTCACACAAGAGGATGTCGGGGAGTTGTTCCTTGTGTTGCTCGCAGTCATTGACGTGCTCGACGCAAAGCTGCAGGAAGCAATGCGGGAAGCCTGAGTCGTCGCCCACATTGCTCCTTTCTTCCGGCGGATGAAGATGTCTTCCCGTGGTGATTCTCGTTCGAATTGCCCTCAAGGCTCGGTATCCTCGTAGACGTAGAAATAGTTCAGCACTCCGGAATGCCCAATCCAGGGCGGTAGAACCGGCGGTTCGATGCGAATCGGCCGGTTGTCCCAGTAGCCAAAAGTCCAGCCGAGGGCTCCGGGCAGTACATAGCCGTACCGCGCTCGCCGCAGGCCTCCCACTCGGTATGCGAGTTGTGTTGACCCACCACCGTCGAGGTTGATGGCGGAATCCACTCCCACCGACATCCAAAAGTCCTGCATCCGGGGGATGTCCCACCCTCCCGTTTGACGGCGGCCAGACCGTTTCTGTCGCTGGCTTGCCGTCTCACCATCGGGGTCATCCACAATGAGGACATAGAATCGAGTCGAGTTTTCATTCCAGCCAAGGGAGGTGCGGTCTGTCAGCAGCGTGTCAATAACGGGAATGGGATGGATCGTGGTTTCGGGATGAATCGCGTCCTTCACGATGCGTAGTCGTTGGCCGTGGTTGACCAGGCCCTGTGTCCCCATCACGGCGCAGTCGAACCTCCTCGTAAGTGATTTCGGAGCGGCATTGCTCACCATGTCAAACTGGGGACGGCCGCTCTGGTATCTGACTCCGAAGGTCCAACGCGACTCATCCCTCATCGGGTACAACAGCCGCCCATCGACGACCTCCGGCTCCACATGCCTCCCTCGAAAGCCTTGCGGACGTCCCAGGTAGAAAAAGCACCCATTGAAAAGGGCAACCAAGCGCCGTCCCTCTCCCAGCATCCGATTCACTCTCGGTACCAACCAGAAGACGTTAAGACCGTAGTAAGAGTAGTTCACATCGTTTCCAGGATCGAAGTCATGCTGGTCGATGTCGTAGAGCGACAACCGCAGCCGCGGATTGGAGTGGAAGTTGAAGATCATCAGATTCCATCTCGTGGAGTCTGCCAAGTCCGTACCAGAGAGCATCGTCACACCGCTCCCCAGACCTTCACAACTCACCCGCTGCAGGTGTGTGTTCCCCCAGCTTTGGATGCGGTTCCACTCGGAAGGAAGACCATGCCCTGCCTGTCTTGTCTTGGGAGGCCATGCACCCGAGACCGGCAACAGAAGAAGTGTCAAGATCCCTGCCAGGAGCAACCACCTTGCCCGATCCGATCCACGACCTCCCAGAAAACCCAAGAGTACCAGGAGCACGGCGCCAATCCACGATCGCGCGTGCGTTGGCGTGAGTTCAGCAGTGCCCCATCGCAACCATTCCGGGCTGCGCAATCGAGTGGTCAGCCAACACCAGACAAACCACCACAAGACAATCCATATCAGCGCGAGAATCAGCGAGCCAACGAGAGCCGCACGGCGAGAGAGGCGGCCCGCCTCGCTCCGGCGTCCCAGGCAATATCCGCTGAGAACCAGGGACAGCGCGGGCACAATGGTTTGCGAGGGGAGCAACACGCCAGGTGTCACCCCGAGGCAGACAGCAAGGAAGGAAACCAAGCTGCCCATCACGGCGAGGAGCAGGCCAATCACGAATGAGGAAATGACGGCGATCACTTTCTCCCCCTTGAACCGTAGCGGGAATGATCCCACGATACATCCATCGTGGGCCTTAGCAGGAGGCCGCGCTGGTCCATCCCCCCATCTTTCCTGATGCCAGTCACGATCACCTGCAGAACTCCGTTACTCCAC
>JACQGJ010000627.1 GCA_016199605.1 Armatimonadota bacterium
CCAGTCCCAGGACTTCTTCCGCGCGGCGATTGGCAAAGGTGATCTGCCCCTCCCGATCAACCACCGTGATCGCCACCGGACTGGTTTCCGTGATGCGCGCCAGCAGATTGCGTTCGCGGCGCAGCGCCGCTTCCGCGCGTTGTCGCCGCTCCAGCAGCAGGGCTGTCACCCACAACACGAAGATCCCCATCGACCGGTTGAAAACAGCCAATTGAACGGATATACCTGGAGGGGACAGGAAGAAGCCGAGCGCGATCATCGCGGTGCAAACGCTTGCGACGATCACGGGATATCGCCGACTTGCCGAACGGGTGGAGAAGAGGAGGGGAAGCAGATACAACAGCCATTCTGCCACACCCAGGGGAGTGAGCTCATCGAGGATGAAGATGCTGGCGATCAGCAGGATGATCGCGAGCAGAACTACCGGATTAGTCACGCGGGGTTTCATGCTGGTCCTCCTGAAGTGTTGTGAGCGGCGGGTCACTCCCACCACCGGCTTAGGATGAAACAGGCAACAACAAGTGTATCACAGATGCAGAGCGTCCGTGAGTGAGTCCAGTCGAGAACGGTCGCCGCTCGCCCCGCTAGGCGAGACGTGCCGTTCCTGCCGGGCGAGAACGGCACAGCGACCGTTCACAACAGCCAAACATCACTTTGGATAATGCACACTTCCTGCATGACACTTCTTGACACTGCTTGACACGGAATTGACGAGGGGCAACTGCCGTGGTAGACTTCGCCCAGCACATTGCCATGGAGGTGCAATCGTGGCCACGATCCAAACGGAGGCGGTCATTATTTCAGGCCCCCGAAGAGGGGACTTGATTACTCTGGACGAAAGTGGAACGGAACTCTTGCCCGAGCAGATTCTCCCTGCCCTTCGCGAGTTTAATGCGGCTTTGGACGGCGCACTCCGAGAGGCACAGCTCTTGCGGGAAGCCCTTGCATCGAGAGCCGTGCCTCGGGAGCAGAGCAATGCCTAACGTGTGGGAGGTGCTTCAGGAAATCGCCACCGCGACTCATTCCATACGCCAGCTTGAGGAGGATCTGCGAGACCTTCGCATGGAATTGGAGCCCCGCCTTCGCAACCTGGAGATTCAGGTTGCCCGACTTCAGGAAGCCCAACAGACAGTCCGTGAGACCGTGAAAGCAGAGATTGCCCTCAGCGTAGCCGAGTTGCGCGTTCGGTATGCTGAGAGCATGTCAGCCGGACCTCCAGGGCGGCCTGTCCTGCCGGAAGAGACTGTCCCTGAAGGCCCGTAGGTTCTCATTTCGCTTTTCATGCTCCACCTCTCACGATACATTCCTTCCTCCCGAACCCGCTTCACCACACGACCCATCTGCCGCTCAGAAAAACCCAGTATTTTTGCCGTGTCCACACCAGACATTATCTCGTTGCGGCGACAACTCCGTTTCATACTTGCCTGTTCCCCGACGGCTTGTCAACAGGAAAAATGATGGACAGCAATCCTTCCCGGAAGTATGATGCCGTCACCAGTTCGAGGAATTGCAGGAGGGAAATCATGGCCGAAACTCGCGGGGCGCAGCCCGCGATTTCCGGGGCGCGGGCGGAGGTTGTCGAGCTCCGCGTAAACGGAATCAGACATAGCGTTCACACATCCCCCGAGCGAAGTCTACTCAGCGTGCTCCGCGAGGACCTCGACCTGACGGGCGCCAAGTATGGTTGCGGAGAAGGGCAGTGCGGGGCATGCACCGTGCTGGTCGATGGGCAACCGGTGCGCTCATGCATTACACGAGTAAGCGCAGTGGCCCGCAAGAAAATCACGACCATTGAGGGACTCGCGAAGAACGGGAGGCTGCATCCGGTTCAGGAGGCATTCCTGGAAGTGGATGTGATGCAGTGCGGCTACTGCACGCCGGGTATGATCCTGTCCGCAGTGGCCTTGCTGAAGAAACACCCTCACCCAAGCGATGAGGAGATCGAGCGCTCCATGGAAGGGAACGTGTGCCGATGCGGCACGTACCCACGCATCCGCGCCGCCCTCCGAATCGCGGCACAGAAGATGGAATTGTTGTCGAAGGAAGGAGGACATGCTGCTGGAACCTGAACGGTATGAACATTACGAGGACCTTTTCTATCATTTCGAGGCGACACGTCGTGAGTTCATCAAGGTCGTCGGTGGCGGGATCGTTGTGCTGTGCCTCTGCGGAGACGCTCTGGCACAGGGACGCGGTGGACGTGGCTCGGGGGGAGCGGCATCCCAAGACCTCGGCGCGTGGTTGCACATCGGCGAAGACGGCGTAGCGACAGTTTACACCGGCAAGGTTGAGTTAGGGCAAAACATTCGCACTTCTCTCGCTCAAGCCGTCGCCGAAGAACTGCGCGTTCCACCGAAATCTGTCCAACTCGTGATGGGTGATACGGACCTCGTGCCCTTCGACATGGGGACCTTCGGCAGCCTCACCACCCCCACGATGTCGCCACAACTACGACGCGCCGCGGCCTCAGCCCGGGAGATGCTCCTCGACCTCGCCGCGGAACAATGGAAGGTGGAGCGTATCTCCCTGGTGGTGGCCGAAGGGAAGGTGACCCATGCTGCCACCAACCGATCTCTCACCTTCGGCCAATTGACCAGAGGGCAGAAGCTAATGAGAACGATCGGCGGCGACATCCCGTTGACTCCCGTGGACCAATGGAAGATCGCCGGCAAGTCCCTGCGTAAAGTCAGCGGCACAGAGGTGGTCACCGGACAGCACAGACATGCTTCCGACATCAAACGGCCGGGGATGATGTACGGCAAGGTGCTGCGGCCACCGTCCTTCGGAGCGACTCTTTCTTCCGCCAACCTCAGTGCGGCCGAAGCGATGGGCGCGATTGCCTTGCGGGATGGCGACTTTGTCGGTGTCGCTGCAACCAGCGATCACCTCGCTTCACAGGCCTTCCAAGCGATTGACGCGAAGTGGCAGTCGTCTCAACAGTCGTCGTCTTCGGGCGAGTTGTTCGATCACCTGAAGAAGAGCGCGACCCAGGCGCAAGTTCCCGGCCGTGCTCCGGGAACCTCTCTGGGCGATGCGGACTCACGAGTCCGACTTGAGCAAGGCATCACTTCGGCAGACCTCAAGCTGGAACAAACCTACACCGTTGCCTACATCGCCCACGCGCCCCTGGAGCCGCGCGCGGCGGTGGCCGAATGGAACGGCGACAAACTCACCGTCTGGACGGGCACGCAACGCCCGTTCGGAGTTCGGGGAGAATTGGCGCAGGCCTTTCGCATCTCCGAGGAGAGAGTGCGTGTCATTGCTCCCGACACGGGAGGAGGCTACGGTGGCAAGCAGACGGGCGAGGCAGCCATCGAGGCGGCGCGACTGGCTAAAGCCTCGGGGAAACCGGTGAAGGTGGTGTGGACTCGTGAAGAGGAATTTTCGTGGGCCTACTTCCGTCCCGCCGGAGTGATCGAAGTCCGAAGCGGCGTCATGAAAGATGGTACCCTCACGGCGTGGGAGTTCCACAACTACAACTCCGGAGCGTCGGGGATTCGCACTCCCTACAACATTCCCAACCAGAAGATCCAGTTCCATCAGACCCAGTCCCCACTGCGCCAGGGCTCCTATCGAGCTTTAGCAGCCACCGCTAACCACTTCGCCCGCGAAACACACCTCGACGAGTTGGCCCAGGCAGTCAAAATCGACCCCGTGCAATTCCGGCTGAAGAACCTCACAGATGAGCGTCAACGGGCGGTGCTGGAAGCAGCGGCGGAACGTTTCCAGTGGGGAAAGCGGAAGAAGGGGAAGGACGAAGGCTTCGGGATCGCGTGTGGCAACGAGAAGAACAGCGTCGTGGCCACGTGCGCCCGAATCAAGATAGAGCGGCCGAGTGGCCGCGTGCGAGTTCTCCATGTTGTCACTGCGTTCGAGTGCGGCGCCATCATCAACCCGGACCACCTGAGAAACCAGATCGAGGGCTGCACGGTGATGGGCCTCGGCGGCGCCCTGTTTGAGGCCGTTGAGTTCGAGAACGGCAAGATCTCCAATCCGCGCTTCTCGAAATACCGTGTGCCGCGCTTCAGCGACACCCCACATATCGAAACGGTTCTGCTTGATCGTAAGGACCTCCCCTCCGCCGGCGCGGGAGAGACGCCGATGGTCGTCGTTGCGCCTGCAATCGGGAACGCCCTGTTCGATGCAACCGGCGTTCGCCTGCGCTCCATGCCGCTGGCCCCGAAGGGGATGGTTGCGTGACCGTCCGGTTGTCGCGGCTTTTCGTTATCAACGCCCAGGGGCGGTGTAAATCGCACACGTGGATTGGTCTATGCTTCCTTCGATGACAAGGCCTCTTTCTTTCCTGACTATGTTCGCAGTTGCTTCTTCTTTCAGACCCTCCGACTCGTTAGCACGGCCGCCACGGGGAGGTCATGACATCAAACGCCGTGAAATCGTCTTCACTCTGAGACAGTGGGAAGGGGAGTATGCGACCGATGCGAGCGGCAGCCCGAGAACGACGGTCCGGAGCGATGTATGGGTGGTGCGCTCCGACGGCTCCGGCCTGCGTCGAGTCACACAACTCGGGAAAGGAACGGGAAACGTCCAGTGGTCGCCGGACGGAACCTGGCTCTACTTCCAAAGCAATGCAACGGGAGATTATGAGATCTACCGGTGCCGCCCGGACGGAACGGAAGCGGTCAACCTCACGCACTCGCCTGAAACCGAGGATTACGGCTTTCACCTCTCACCCGACGGGAAGTTGATCGTCTACAGCGGGTACGAACAGGGGCAGCCGGCTTGCACCCGGCTGATGAACGCGGACGGAACCGGGCAACGGGTGGCAGTTCCCGCGACATACAACTACATGGCGCGCTTCTCACCGGACGGCAAGTCCCTGGGGGTGCGTCCCGGAATAACGGGAATGGGTTCTCCGTAGGATAAAGCTCCAGCTTTGTCCGTTGTCCATGCCATTATGCGGCGGACTCTGAGTCCGACGAGGACGGACAAAGCTGGAGCTTTATC
>JACQGJ010000628.1 GCA_016199605.1 Armatimonadota bacterium
CTGATAGGCAACACGAATCCGCTTGTCTTCCCCCGGCTGAATGGGAAACACCCGCGCTTGAATCATGCGAGTCCCCAGCCACTCCAGCAGAGCCGGGTCTTTCCGCACGCGCACAATGCCGTTGTAGATCCGACGCGCCTCCTCCTTGTCCAGAATGCGGTGAGTTAGTTCCTCACCGCCCGCGTACATCGAGAACTTCGACAAGCTGATACCTTCGGCAAGGGGAAAGATGTACGTTCCTTCCACAGCCGTTCCCGCGGCGCTGCGAAAAGCCTGGTCGATGTCCGTCGTCGCGACCTGCCGGTCGATCTCCACCTTGACGCGGTGATACGAGACGCTGAACGGAGGCACCTCGGGCCGGACGGGTACCATCATCCCATCGGAATAGACGCTGCAAGGAAGCCCCGCAATGCCTGCAAGGGCAATCGCGGTGACAAGCTGGACGCCGACTTGGTGGTAGTTTCTCTTCATGGTCAAGCCTCCTCTTTGTTTCCTGCCTCTTGATACGACTGAGAGGCCGGAAACGTTACAGGCGGCTGATGGAATCTGAGGGTCCCTGTTCTTTCCACGAAGCAGCATGCTCTATCCCTCGTCCGTCTCGACAAAGCTTGCCAGAGCCTTTCGCAGTGCAAGCCGTGCGCGGTGTGCTCTCACCCGCACCGCCTCTTCCGTCGCGCCGGTGATGCGTGAGATTTCAGCGTAACTCAGATCTTGGTACTCACGCAGGACGATCACGAACCGTTGGTCCTCCGGCAGCGAATCCACCGCGCGACGCACCTCGCTGGCCAGTTGCTCTTTCTCCACGAGTTTCTGGAGTGAATCCACATCAGAGGTGTGAGGTTCATGGATCACCTGGCCGAAACTTAACTCACGGTGGGAAGAGCGCTTCAGCCGATCCAGCGCGAGGTTGCGGGCAATGGTATAGAGCCAGGTGGAAAATCTCATCCCCGATCTGTAGGACCGCCGGCGATCGTAAATCCGCAAAAAGGTATCCTGCAGGACGTCTTCCGCAGTCGCCGACTCGTGCAGCATCCGATACAGAAAGCCGAACACGGGCTGCTTGTACCTCTCGAAGAGCGCACCCAGAGCCTGCGCGTCACCTGCCGCCACCTTCTCCATCAACTCTTCATCCGACACTCTTCCACCTGCCCCGAATTCCATACGACCGGTCGAGGAAGTTTGTTACATGTGTTATGATACCGCCGTTTGGTTCGACATCAAAGCCCTTCATTCGACGCAGGGAGAAAAGGAAAAAAAGATTGCGCATCGAAGACCTCGACACCCCCACCTTGCTGGTGGACCTTGACACCTTGGAAGATAACCTGAAGAAGATGAGCGAGGTCACAACGGGACCATCACTTGAGTGTCGCACATCCCCCTGGCAGGCTGCCGATGGTAAGGGTCTTCAACCGCTCGACGGTTTCGGCGTTCAGCACGGTCACAGTTTTGGCACGATTTGCCCGTCACGCGCGTTGCACGATTCGAGAAAGAAAACCAGCACATGCAAACTCAACCGTTCAGGCAGAAGGATAGCGCTTGAATCCGAGGTTTGAGAAGCGGCTGGAACGCAGCCCTGACGAGGAAATTCACCGTGGTTGGAGAAAAGCACACACGACATCGAGCTTGTGAGAGATGACTTCATTATTCGATGCCAGTGGGGTGCAAACTTCATGCTTTCATCCAGAAGTCTCCGTCTCCATCGGAGTAGGGCCATCGTGGCGGGTCTCTTGGGCGTCGGGATGATTGCGGTCCTGTGGCGTCAACTCTGGTTGACCACACCTGCGATTCTGGAAATCCAATCGACACCTGCCGGAGCCGAGATTAGAATCTCACCTCCTGACGACCCAACCATTCGACCCGCAGGGCGTACTCCAGTCCGTCTCCAGCTCTCCAAGGAAGAAGTCAAACGCAAAGGAGTGTGGTCGGTTGAAATCTGCCGAGACGGCTACTGGCCGCAGTTGGCGCGACTGCCGGCCTCCGAGGTTCACGGGAAGAGGCAACTGCGATCCGAACTGCTGCCGTTTTCTCTGGGGAGCATCGGGGCATTGCCGGTTGTCTACGAAGGACCTTCTCCGACTACGAGAAAGGGACCTACGGGCAGAGCCGGGAGACTTGACCGCAAGAAGTCAACGCTGGACCTCAAGCTGGGGGGATTGGAGGAAGGGGGAGTTTCATGGACCCCGGGAGCGAATGGCATCGTAAAGTGGGAGACCACTGCGGGCGGAGGGCCGATTGGTGGGATGATCGGAGATTGGCTGGACCACCTAACAACCGTGGGCTCCCGCTTGGGGGTCAACATTGACTTCTGGCATTGGGATCTGAATATTCTCTGGTACGCGGGTGGCACGCGCAGAATGGTCCAGACGAGTCGGTTTCCGAGCAGCATTTATGGTTACTACGTTGCCAATGCCTTCTCACCCGACGGTGAATGGATCATTCACGACTGGCCGGTGGGCGGCTCCGATCACCAGGTCTTGACCTCGGTGATAACAGGCAAGTCAGTCACACTCGCCAGCCCCCCGGGCACTGATAACTGCCTGCCCGCAGTTTCACCTGATGGCGCCAAGGTGTCGTTTGTCCGCACTGGTGCCAGTGGGGGTGCCCAGTGGATTCTGCGTGATTTGCGGCCCGCTGTGGCTTCCGAGACGATCGTCGCGGTAGTTGCCGCGCCGTCCTTTGGGGACACTCCCATTGCATTTTCTCCAGACGGGAGATGGTTGGCTTATGATTCAGGCGGACAAGTTCTCCTTTCTGACCGGGGAGGTCCTCCCCGGAATATCTCCGCAAGCCCTGAAAGTGCGCCACACAAAGGGCTCCGGTGGTCGCCAGATGGGAAATGGTTGGCTGTCGGGTCGCTCAGGAATTGTGCCCCGTGGTCAGAGTCGAACGGTCCGTCGGGGCCGAACAATCCGTATGAAGAGATCTCAAGAAGGAATCTGAGCTTGTTGCGAATGGTGGAGGGTCATGTCGTGCAGACCCGCGCTCTTGAGGGCGAGTTCGCAGGATGGTTGCCGGACAGCCACCAATTCCTCACGTGGAACCCCGATTGCTGCGTTGTCAGGCTGGTCGATGTGCAGGGTAGGGTCGTAGCGGTCTATGGGACACCTCTAACTTTGTTCTCGTCGCCTCGCTTTAGTCCCTCCGGGAATCTCCTCGCTGCCATCGGCATGGATCCAGATGCCACGCCGCGTATGTACTTATTCGATACTCTCAACCCAAGGCCAAGGCCGCTGCGCTCCTCGCCTGTGCCTGTCGAATCCTTCGTTTGGGCTGGAAACCAACACTTGTTGGTTGCTGGCAAGGGTGACGCCTTTCCCGTGTGGCTCCTAAGCGTCCGGGATGGCAAAGCCGTTCGCCTTCCCCTGCCGCAAATACCTCGCCGATCCCTCACGGCCGCAAGCGATGGGAAGCGCATGGCCTACCTTGAGCGACACGGAAGTAACTGGGGGATTGTAGTCTGCAATACTGACGGCACTGCGGCCCGCCAGTTGCACCCCCCTCCGGGCGACTACTGTGGGCTGTCCTGGCAGCCCCACGGCGAGCGGTTGATGCTTAAACGAGGAATGTTGATGCCGGGGGCGAGCACCGGTGAGACGTCTTTCATCCAAGCCAGCGGCGCCGGTTGGCACCGGTTGAATGTGAAGTCATGTCAGAATCCGGGACTTGTCTGCGACTGGCTTCCTGATGGCCGAGGCGTGTGGCTGGTCAGGGAAGGAGTGGTCGCAGCAGACCCCGAGGGCCGCATCATCAGAAACGATCTATACAACGATCTAATCTGGTCGGTGGATGGTCGCCACGGTGTCTCTGCGAAGAAGGGGCAATTGTGGCTCTATTCAGGATCGCCCAAGCCCTTCTACGGGAGAAAGCAGGCACAAACGCGCCGCATTATCCCGATTAGCCGTGACTGCTTCCCACACGCCGTCGTCGCGCCCACCATTCCCACGATCGTGGAGAAGCACATAACCGGGTGGACTGTCCGGACGAATCGTTGAGCGAGTGGGCCTCGGTGGGAATCGCCTCACGACACAACTACCGGGACGAAACGACTCACAAATCCCGTTCCTGAATCACTCAGGCGTCTGAGAGTTAGGAGTGCGATTTGAACTCCGGTGGATTCCGTGTTAGACTTCGGCACGTGTTTCATCGCGGAAAAGAATCGGGCAATCCACAAAGAAAGAAGCTGATGACAAGCCTTGCATGTTGAAGACCTCGACACCCCCACCTTGCTGGTGGACCTTGACACCTTGGAAGATAACCTGAAGAAGATGAGCGAGGTGACCGCTGACACGGGAACGTTTCTGCGCCCCCACTTCAAAGCCTACAAATGCATCCCTATTGTCGAACGGCAGATGGAATTGGGCGCCATCGGTGTGACGTGCGCCAAATTAAGCGAGGCGGAAGTTCTCGCGGATCACGGATTCGACCACCTGTTGGTGGCGAACGAGGTCTGCGGTGATGTCAAGGTACGCAGGCTTGTCGAGTTGCGCAAGCGCGTAGAGGTCATGGTCGGAGTCGATAGCCTCATCGCGGCAGAGACGATTTCTTCGGCGGCGGTCGGCGCCGGGGTCAAGGTTCCGGTGTTGGTGGACGTGGACCTGGGTATGAACCGGTGCGGAACGACACCGGAAGGAGCGATCCAGCTCGCGCAGCAGCTTGTGCAGATGCAAGGTCTGGAGTTTCGCGGTCTCATGGGCTACGAAGGCCATCTGATCGCGATGCAGGAGGGGGAGGAAAAAGTGAAAGCTGTCAACGAAGCTCTGGACCATTTTGTGTTCGTGAAACAGGCTTTGGCCTACAAGGGCATCGACGTTGGTATTGTCAGTGCCGGAGGAACCGGAGATTACAGGACTGCCGCGCAACATCCGGTCGTCACGGAGCTTCAGGTTGGCAGCTACACTCTCATGGATACTCTTTACGGTGCGTTTCAACCCGACTTCAAGCTGGCAGCCACGATCCTGTGTACCGTGATCAGCAGACCCACGCCAGACCGGCTTGTCATCGACGTGGGGAGGAAAGGAGTGAACACGCAACTCAACCTGAGTACCCTCAAGAATCGGCCCACCGTTGCTCTCAAGCTCACGTATGCCGAGCATGGCGAAATGGAGGTGGGAGAGGAGGCTGCCGACTTGCAGCCCGGCGTCAAAGTCGAGTTGGAGATGCCCTACGCCGATGGCACCGTACACCTCTACGAGAACATGCACCTCATTCGGGACGGGGAAGTAGTCGACGTCTGGCCGATTGTTGGCAGAGGCAAGATACAGTAAACCTAACCCCCGATCTCATACTTCACCTCCAGCTCGCAAGTGTCCCTCTTCGTTCCGCCCGCGAACTTCGAGTCCATGGCAACGGCGAGAATTCCGGTGGTGAGGAGCGTTCTCTCAACGGGGTAGCTTGGGGCGCCCGTCAGGAACATTTGCTGGACGGCTTCATCAAGCTTCGCAAAATGAGTGTACGGCTTTCCCGGCTGGAGCCAGAACTCGGTGGCCACCGGTTCCCTCTGTCCTTTGAGTTTTGCCGAGAAGAGGAAGTCAGCGGTCTGTCCATTGAGCATCAAGACGCTTGCCCTTAGTCCATCGCGATACTCAATCATGAAGGCCTCCGGCTCCTCAACGTTCGATCGCACCTCTCCGTCCACGTTGCTTTCCGAGGTTGCCAGGGCCGCCTGCAAGAGTTCCCATGACCACCGCCCTTCGTCGCCCGCTTGCCATACTTCATTCCCGGACAGCAACTGAACCGACCTGACTCCCGATTCTCCTCCCCTCCTTCTCTCAACCATACACTGAAGTGTTTCCAGGGCATGAAACCCGTAAGCCTCGAGCCCGCCATAGCCTACGGCCATGGCTTCCTCGGTCTCCACCCCCAGGGCCAACTCCAACTCCGGACGGCGCCACGTCACCGGCAACGAGGAGCCGGCCATGAAGGGGATTCCTAACGCGATGGCTTTGTCGTACATCCACTTAGCGTTTTCCCAACTGTAGCTAAGATGCTTGTCGCTGAATACCGGGACGGATCTGCCGCTGGACTCGAACACCGCCGCGGTCTCCTCAAGGAAACGCCGCCGTGGGTACAGGTGCTGTCCCTTCTCATTGAAAGGGTAGTTCCCATGCTCCCCGATCAGCAGCACCCCGTCCACCGCCAATTGGTCACCTCCGAGGGTGAGAGCGCTGGAAATGGATTCATGGATCGGCACCCCGTGTTTCCCGGCCATGTCTCTCCCCATGTCGTTCTCCGGATACTGATCGAGGTACAACGAAACGATGTCAACCTGGGGCTCGAAGTCTACATCCAGACACCGGCATCCTTCGAGGAACTTGGTGAGGATCACATCGACATGAGAATTCTCCCGGTATTCGGTTCCGATACAGGCGATCTTAGGGCGGTATGTTGGCATGGCAAGTGGTTTCCTTTCGTACGGGTCTTCTCGTGACTTCGCTCATGGTTCAGGAGCGTTGTGCCCTTTTGTGCAAACCCAGCGATACTTTGCGGAGGGCGATGGCCATATCTTCGATGTCGGGTTCCGTCTGGAACTCGCTAATCCCCAAGCTCACCCATCTCTGCAAGAGGTCGCGAGTCCTGGGGCAGGTGTCCTCGTTGTATTCGACCGGCGCAGCTCCCGGATAGCTGAAAGGAAACTGCGATTCCCCGAGCGTAATCTTCTTGCAGACGGCGTCCATGCAAAGGAAGATCGGCTCCCCAATATAGTGCGCGCCCGCGCCGATTCCTTCGGCTGACAGGGCGGAAGCGAAGGTGTCGGCATCGAAAGGAGCTTCTGGATTGACCGTCAGCGCCCAACTCCAGTAAGTATGTTTGCAGCCGGCGAGAACCGTTTGGGGATGCACTCCGGGGACGTCGGTGATGAGCGAGTTCAACAGGTCTCCATTGTGGTTCCGCCGGTCAACAATTGACGCCAGCTTGCGAATCTGTGCGCACCCGACCGCACCGACGATCTCCGGCATTCGGTAATTCGGCGCCAGGAACGCGTAGGTTCGTGGTCCCCACCCGGGCTGGCGCGTCCAGCCTTTGTCCATGAACAGGGCGCCGCGCTCGCCGTAGTCGTCTCGGTTGGTGATAGTCATCCCGCCTTCACCGGTAGTGATGTGCTTGCTCGCCTGCAGCGAGAAGCAACCGATGTCGCCAATCGTGCCGCAGAGGCGACCCCGGTATTCCGCTCCGTGAGCTTGGGAGCAGTCCTCGATAATCGGCAGGTTGAACCGCCCTCCAATCTCCATGACAGCCTCCATGTCACAGGGATTGCCGAGCAGATGGACGACAAGGATTGCCCGGGTGCGAGAAGTGATACGCCGCTCGATCTCCGCAGGATCGACATTGAAGGTTTCCGGGTCCGAATCAGCAAATACCGGCAGGGCCCCCTGGTACAGAATCGGGACCACGCTTCCCCCATCGGTAATCGGCGCGACGATGATTTCGTCTCCCGGATCGGGATTGACCATGCCGATAGCGATGTGGATCGCAGCCGTGCCGGAAGTCGACGCAACGGCGTGCCTCACACCAAAGGTCTCCGCGAAGGCTTGCTCAAAAGCCGGCACTTTCTCTCCCCCAAACCGGAACAGCTTTCCCGACTCAAAGACGTCCAGGACCTCACGCAACTCTTCGAACCCCCAGCGCTTCCCGCTGGTCATGGGGGTCGTCCGGACAGGCGGGCCCCCGTCAAGGGCAAGGGGTTGCTCTACACGATTCATGGGTTCCTGTCCCTTTCCGTGATTTCCTCAACTCCGCGGCCAATCAGGCCGAGCACGCGAGTCGCCTCGTCCACCACCGTCTGTCCACCTTGCTGTGAAAGCAGGCACCACGGGCCTACTTGCGTGGGATAGCATCTCTCCTCCCACGCCCAGGGCCTGGAAATGTAGCCGAGGTAATCATTGCAGTAGGCCACGACCCAGGTGTGCTTGAACGGTGAGGCGTCCCGAACGTCAAATCCGTATTCTACAAATAGTTCCCCGGGAAGGGCAGCCACGGCGAAGTCCCCCAGACGCATGACCTGCACTTCAGCATCGAAAGGCTCAGACCCCATGCGAAGGCGGTCGGCGATGGAGAAAGCGGCGCGGTACCGGAGTGATGCCTGCTGCCGGACTTCCTCCGTCTCGCCCGTCTCGAAAAGGTGCAAGGACTCGGACTCTTCTCTTTCCCACGGGGCGAGATCCGGCAACTCGCGGGACTGAGCTTTCACCACAGAAGAGAGAACTTTCAGAGGCCCCGCGAGGCTGGACCTCCGATCCACGGGAAGGAAGCCCTCGGGGCATTGCAGTTCCTCAAGGACCTTCCACGCCTCTGCTCCCAGGCAACGTCCGATGCGGCTCACCTCCTCAAAGCCCGCGGTTCCGCAGACCGGATTGATGTCGCCCGCACAGCCTTGCAGGAACAAACAGTTCCCGCCTGTTGCCTGCTCGACGACTGAGCAGGCGACACCCGGGAAATCGGCGGACCATAAAGGCTGTACCTGGACGATGACCGGATGGCACGTGAACCTCAGGACCGAGTCCGGTGGCCCGTCCTCATACTCGATCAGCAGTACGTCTACCTCAGGATCGATGGGTCGCTTCACTTCAACCTTACTGTTCTCGTCCCGGAATGAAAGGTGGCTGCCGTCGGATTTCTTGCTGTGTCGGTTCCAGGAAATCTGGTGGCACTGTCCTTTGCCAATCTTCAGGCGTGCCGGTCTCAGCCGTCGATAGGCCTGCCCAACACACCCCGCGAGCGAATCAAGCAAACCTTCCAGCCACTCCGCCCCTCCCGGACGATCCCGCAGTGGTTTGAAGTTGAGGGTCTCCGGCGTGGAGTGAGCGTGGCTCGCTGCGAGCAGCACGTGACTGGACGCGATTCCTGTATTTTCGCTGACCCGTTGTCGGAGCTCGGCTGTAAAGTCACGACCAGGCCCCAGAACCTTTCTACTGAAGCCGATACTGTCAACAGACAACAAAGCCGCTGTCTCCCCTTCACTCTCGACAACCAACGCGCGGGCGTGAAGTGAATCGTGAACCCCCTGGGGAGTTCCATGGCGAGGGTGGTAGGCAAGGTAGGGGATGTGCAGCGGAGGTGTGATGTCGGCTTTAGCCGTACCGGCGCGCAGAGGACTCATGGCAGTTGCTTTTCCTTCTGTATCGTCCGAGGGACGAGAGCGTTGATCTACGCCGTGGACCCGCGGGCCAGCCACTTCAGAAGCCGGGACATGAAATCAGTCCACCCGCTCCATTTCTGAAAGGGAGGTCTGGTTTCTCTCTCAAGGAAAGGCCCGTATGTGGTTCCCAGCAAACAAGCGACACGACCCCCGCCATCGTTTTCTTTTGCGACAAGAAACGGTTTGTTCCCGGCAGTCACGAGGATTTTCGCTCCGGGTGCGATGTTGGCGTCGTGCAGATAGCGACACGTCGGCAGGGACTTCATGTTCAGCCCCTGGAAAGCCAACTGACTATCAGACAGTCGCAGCACGGCTTCGTCTCGTGTCGCTGCACGGGTTCCCGGTCTGATTATATCGAAGAGGGAGGTCCGGATCACTACCGGCAGCAGGCCCGCAAGCCCAGCCTCTGCAAGCCCTCCTGATCCGTAGGCCGACTTTCCCCCGAGGAAGAGCAGGTTACCCCCGTGAGTCGCGTAATCCCCCAGCATCTCCAGCCCCAGTTTGCCCAGGCATTGAACGTTGGCATTCGCGACGACAATTGTATCGCAGGACATGAGCGCCTCATAGTCGAAGGGGAAGTCAGTCGTGCGAGGTCCTTCCTGGCCGATGCTATAGGCTCCAATGCTCACCTCTGCACCGAGCAAGGTCAGCGCCTCCTCCAGTTGATACTGGTCCGCGTTCAGACCTTTGAGGATGAAAACCTTCAGCCGGTGTCCCCGAGTGCGTTCGATCTTCGCGGGGCGCATCAACTCCTGATGCTTCTGTGGACGGGTCGATCTGATGAGCGGAGTCGTCATGTCCTGCTGCACGTTGTCTCCATACCCATAGCTGCCGGGAAAGAACACGGGGTAGCGCTCCTCGAAGGGCTTGCCTGCGCGCTC
>JACQGJ010000629.1 GCA_016199605.1 Armatimonadota bacterium
CTACGAGGTTGGCGACATCAGAATAGAAAATGCACACTCACGCAACAGTTGCAGCGGAAGTGGTTGACACAAGAGCAAGGGGTGGGTACAATCCCGCCGAGGTCTTACAGTTGTTGACGCCGCGTATTCAGGCGCATCTCCTGCAAAGGGGTGTTCACGTTGCCGAGCCGAAGCGACGAACTTCAGAAAACGCAAATCTCCTCTCTCGCCCGTCAGGGGCAGCGCATTGTGGCGCCTCTCTGGCCTTGCCTCGCGCTCTTGAGTTTCCTGCTCATTCTATTTATTGCTGATAGCGCCCATTCCCAGCCTGCTCCCGATCCTACCATTCAGCAAGCCGGCAATCAGGCCATCGCGAATGCCGAGAAGCTGCGGGCTGCCGGGAAGTTCGACGAAGCAGTAGGCGTGTGCGAGGAGTTCTTCCGCCAGCATCCCGACTGCGGACCCGCCGGGCGCGGCGTCGTCTACTTCGTCGATGCCATCCTCTGGCGCGACCTCTCCCCTCAGGTTGCCAAAGACCCGGAAGCGATCCGCCGGGTCGTCCAACGCGGGGTCGAGCAGTTCGAGAACGTTCCCGACTACTACGCCCTGTGCGCCCGCTACCTCGTGCAGAGCTACCTCTGGGTCGAGCCGGCCAAAGCGTTGACCCTGGTGAATCAGGCGTTGGAGAAGTTGGGCGATCGGATTCCCACCGACTACGTTGGCGGTTCCCTGCTGATGTTCCAGGTCTACTCTCTCCGGTGGAACAACAAGTATGCCGAGGCGATCGTTGCGGCCCGTGAGACCGCCGAAGACTATCCGACGCTGCTGTCGAACCTCGATTTCCTCCAGCCCGTGTATGAAGCGGCGAAGCTGAACGGCGGCGCAGGCAAATCGGACTCACGAGTCCGCGGCGACGACGCGGTGGGCATGGCGAAGCTGGCGTACGTGCTGTGCGATTACACCGAAGACGCTATCAGCAAAGCCACGACCTTTGCAAGCCAGGCGTTGACTGCCGGGGAAGGACCGGGAGTCGGGATAGCGTTCGCCAAGTCGCAGGAAGATGCGAAGGTCGCCAATCCCCTGAAAGACGTTCCGATCTTCAACCTGGGCGACGGGAAGAAGATGCTGGAGGTAGTCGGGGATGATGCGGAGGTGAAGCTGAACGTGCTGCTGTACCTGGGGCAGACCGATCCGAAGCGGATGCAGGAAGCCGTCGCCTTCGCCAAGGACCGGATGCGGGCCGCCGGGGAAGCCGGGGCGCTTGCCGGGGAGTTGAAGAACCTTGCCCGGTGTTTCAAAGCCCACGACCTGAACCTGCTCCGCGCCAACCGCTTCCTCGAATTCCACCGCACCGGCGAGGGAGAGAATCCGCTCAAAGAACTGGAAACCGAGCTTGCCGGCCGGACAAAGGAGGCTGCTCCGCAATGAACCCCTACCGCCGGTTCAGCTCCATGCTCCATGCCCTGTGCACCATGCTCCTCGCGTTGTGCTCCGTTCTCCATGCCCAGCCTCAACTCCCCTGGCCGAAAAGCCTCGACCCGTATCTTCCTTTAGTGAAACAAATCGGGCTTCCGCCGGAGGTGATGAAAGCCCTACAGCCCGTTGGCGTGAAGAGTCTGAAGGTTGAGAACAGCGTTCCGAAACCAGTGAAGGTGGATTTGTCTTCATTGTTGCCTCCCGGCGCGCAAGTTGCGGCCACGCAAGCAGGAGGGGACAAAGGCGCGCTGCCGGGCCCGGAGACGGTTCGCTCGCCACAGGTTAAGGTCGAGTCTCCAATGCCTCAAGGCGCTGACCAGCGACAGGTCCTGTACCTCGAACGGATCAAGAAGGGCGACCAGTCACCCGAGTTGTTTGCCTATCTCAAACAGATCCCTTTCAAAGAGCTTGTCACGTTAATCGAGAAAACGCCAAACTTCGAGCTCCAGCCGGAAGAGAGACAGTTGAGGATGGCGCTCGTCAAGACCCTCATCGAAACCCACAACGTCTCGCCTGAGAGCGCCGGATCACTCCCAGAGGCTGTCGTCCTCGCGGTGGCCGAGTATTACGCCGGATTGAAGGACGAACGTTGTGTGAAGCTGTACGAGGGATTGCTGGCAAAGAGAAAGATCGGACCGCACACCTGGCTACCCGAACTGTACGGTCTGGGGCGCTACTGGAGCAGAACCGGGAACTACGCAAAAGCCGCCGGGACTTTCCTGCGGGCGGCGAATTACAGCACCGACAAACCGCTGCTGGCGAATTGCACGCTCGAGGCAGCTCGGCAATACCTCAGGATGGGAGACGAGAAGAGGGCCTTCGAGCAATATGAATCTGTCGCCCGGTTCGGATACGGGTGGGGAACGGGCATGTCGATCGTAGACCAGGCCGGTTATCTGATGGGCCGTGGAAAGCATGAGGAAGCTCGCAAGCTACTCGTCAGGCCGGTGACCGGACAATACGCCGACCAGATCAAAGTCATCATGCTGGAACGGTTAGGCTACTCCTATCACCAGACCAAAGAGTATGAGCCTGCCGAGAAGTGTCTGCGTGAAGCAATCAAACTGTATGAGTCGATACCCAACCCGCTGCAGGGACACGGCGTAGAGTACGTTGTCGAGAGCGCGCGAAGACTTCTGTCAGAGATCGAGGCGAAGTAGAAGTAGGAAGCGCGGCTCCCGTTCGCATGAGGTTGCGGCAGCGTTGTCGGGGCGGGTGGAACAGACCGCCAAGTTGATGGCACATTCCGGTTCATCGAGGAGGGTAGAATCGAGGGTGCGCCTTTTTGTTTCTGGGGGGAAGGGCCCCAACTCGTCCTACCATCGCGGGAGGCTTTCTCCCCGCCGGGAAGCAGTCTGCGCACGGCCGTATTGACGGCGCCCCGCAGACCTCCTATTCTCACGACCAGTGTGGTAGTGTCGCAAGCCGCTGACTGTAACGAGATGTGAACCTTGAGGGAACGCACAAGACAGGAAGAGGGGAGGCGCTTTACTCATCGGAGCTGGCTGTTCCGTGACGGCGGACGTCACAACAGCACAGGGGTTTGTGGAGGTCATTTTCCTCACCCTTAAGGCACGAACGGGAGGTAAGAAAGCCATGGAGAACACCCGGACAAAGATACGTGAGGTCATTGACCAACACGAGATTCCTGGAGGAGTCGGAACAGCAGCCACGGAAGCCTTCATCTCTGGAGAGTATGAGAAAGCATCCAGTCTCCTCACTGCCTTCACGGGAGAATTCACGGAAGACATGCAGGACACGCTCGTATGGTCCTACGTCATGCAGGGCAACGCCCTCTCCGATCAGGCGGAGACGAAGCAGGGAGCGGAGGCGGACCGGTTGTTTGTGGAGGCGTGTCAGATGTATGCCGCCGCCGTGAAGATCAAGCCAGACTATCACGATGCGGTGAACAACTGGGGATTCGCGCTCTCGTCACAGGCGGAGACGAAGGAGGGTGCGGAGGCGGACCGGTTGTTTGGTGAGGCGTATCAGAAATACGGCAAGGCGCTGGAGATCAAGCCGGACAACCATAAGGCTCTCTACAACTGGGGCACCGCTCTCTCCGATCAGGCGAAGACGA
>JACQGJ010000649.1 GCA_016199605.1 Armatimonadota bacterium
CCGCAGCCGTTCTGTCCACTCACGCAACGTGGCGACCGTCGCTCGATGCAAGTGGGTGATCTCTTCCTCGCTCAGCTTGCCGGTTAGCCGCAACGGCGACAGGCGGGCGGCGTGGAGGATTTCATCCGAGTAGGCATTGCCGATTCCGCTGAACAAGCGCTGGTCGGTGAGAGCGCGCTTGAGAGTGTGGCTTTCTCGCAGCAAGGCCTCTCGAAAAGCGGCTTTATCTGCCTCCAACACTTCCAGGCCGCCCGGCTGATGCAGCGATAGATGCGAGGTTCCCCGCACGAAATGCAGCGACGCCCTTTTCTTCGAGCTTGCTTCTGTCAGCAACAGCGTCCCCTTCGGAAAGTCAAACGCAGCCAGTCCGCCCTTTCGTGGAACAGCGGCACCACGCTTCATCCAACGAAATCGCCCAGCGATCATCAGGTGAATCACGAGGAACAACTCCGTCTCCAGCTCGATGACGATCCGCTTGCCAAGGCGGTGCAATCCGGCGACGGTCTTCCCTTCAGCCTCGGAGATTGGGGGATCAACAGAACGGAGGACGAACGGACTCAACAGCCGAACGCGCTCCATCCGCTGCCCCACGACATGACTCTGCAGGGCTTCCATGTAGATAAGAATGTCGGGGAGCTCCGGCATCGGGCATCACAACCACTCTTGAGTTGGAGGTTCGTTGAAGTAATCCGCTTCTGCAACGAACGGGAACATCCCCAGCTCGTCCCCTTCAACATTGTGGTTCCGCCACACGATTCCCGTTTCGCAATAAGCCTGGTGACCGTGCGCCGGCGGAGTAAGATCGGGTCGAGACAAAAAGTCATTGCGACACCAGAGACCGGTGAGTCGATAGGGCTTTCCCTCTAACACGTCCTGTTCCAGAAAGTCCCCGAGACGCGGAAGCTGGCACTCCACGCCAGGTCCGTAGTCAGCCAGGGAACGCAGCGACGCTCTACGATCGTAGATTTCCTCCGCGCCCAACGGTCGTCCCTTCTCAACAAAACACATGTCCAGGTTCGGATCGACCATGCACCAGCGGTTGTACTCCAGATGCCAGACCTCGCAAACGAAATGCCCCCCGAGGGATGTGATGTCTCCGGCGCCAATTACACAGCGTGCGGGGAGTCCACAGGCAAGGCAGGCACAGGCGAACGTAACACCGTAGTGTACGCACGATCGGATAGAGCCCTCGCTACCCCCGGGAACATGAACGCCCTCATTCCATGAGAGGATTGTGAATGGGTCCCACGGAGTGTACAGACCTGTGGGGCTTGTGTTCCTCCAAGTCCAGGCTTGCGATACCCACGTCGCAAGGGCGCGAGCCCGGAGCCAGGGGTCCTCGATCTTTGTGATGTCAGCGGGGAGGAGGGCACGCAGCTCAGTCAATCGCTCATGGTCAGGTCGCTCCCAAACGAAGCGCGGCAACGGGACAGGGATGCTGGTCGATAGGCTCAAGCGCACGACATACTCTCCGCGGTGCGCCTGGTGCAAACCCATGCGCTCGTTGCGCCACGTCTTCCCACCATCGGAACTCGCGTAGCTGCGTGGGTCGCGGTGGCCTGTCTCCAACGCCAGACTCCAGCCAACCTGCCCCTGCGCGTCAGTCCACAACTCGATGGTGTTTTCGCCGTCGCGGAGGACGCCCGCAGGAAGGGGGAGACTCAACCAGTGCAGGAAGCTCACGTCCGCGTCTGGTTCGCACACAAACTCGTGGCCATTGATGGAAACCCGGAGCGGTCGTGCAAAACCCGGATGGGACCACACCAAACAGTGCAAGCTGCCGCCGGAGTCCTCCGCCTTGGGGAGCATGAGGATCTTTCTGGCGCGACGATAGGCAGTCAACGGCTCAGACAGCATTGGCACAACACGACCTTCTTCTGTGAGAGCAAGTTGACCGTTCATCACCTGGACCTCCTGTTACGAAGATTGCTTATTGGAATGATCGCGCCGTCAAGACCACCACAATGACGGTCTCTGCAAGGACAACCAAGGACATGCTCCTGTCCTCGTAATTCTTCAACGAAGTCGTCAGTCCTCCGCAGTGACGAGAAAGTAGGCGATCCTCAGAGGCGCAAGCGTCGTGAACTGCATGTCTCCGGTTGCGTTGCTGGAAGGGTTGAAGCTGTGATATAAAGATCTCGTGATGACTCTCATGAGTTCGGGAACGACACAACAGTTAGAGCTTGATAAAGTGCTGCACCAATTGGCGCGCCGGGCCTCCACGCACACCGCCGCCGCTCGCGCGCAGGACCTCGACCCCCGCGATGACTTGGGTTCGGTGCTGGAGATCCTGGAGGAAACGTCCCAAGCACGAGACCTGTTGGAGAAGGCGGGTAATCCGCCCCTCGGCGGAATCACCGAAGTGCATCCCTTGCTGACACGGGCGGCGCGCGGCGGAACGCTGGACGGTAAGGAACTGCTGCAGATCTTCCACGTCCTGGGTGGCTTGCGTCGATTCCGGGATTACCTGGACCGACCTGAGGCGAGCGACCTCGCACGATTGCGTCGGTGCGCTGTGCAGATCAGCGCCCTTCCCGTTCTGGAACAGGACATCGACGGGTGCCTCGACTCGGAGGGCATTGTCAAGGACACGGCAAGCGAGGAGCTGCGCCGACTTCGCTCCGAGGTCCAGAGGCTTTCCGCCACGATCCAGACGCGAGTGAAGGCTATCGCAACCGACCCGCGTTACCTCCCCATGCTGCAGGAGTCTTTGGTCACCAGCCGAAACGGTCGTTTCTGTGTCCCAGTGAAAGTGGAATTCAAGGGCGAGTTCAAAGGAATCGTCCATGACCGTTCGGGCAGCGGGGCGACTTTGTTCGTCGAGCCGATGGAAGTCATGGCCTTGAACAACCAGTTGCGAGAGTTGCTGATCGACGAGCAGGACGAGATCGAGCGAATCTTGAAGCGACTCACTCTTGCCGTCGCCGGCGCCTCGGAGACGATCGACACGGGGCTCGTGGCCGCCTTCCAACTTGACCTGATGTTTGCTAAAGGGAAGCTCAGTTTGGACTGGGACTGCCATGAGCCAAGACTGAACTCCGAGGGTCGTTTTGTCCTGCTTCAGGCGCGGCATCCGTTGCTCCACGGGAAGGCGGTCCCGGTCGACGTGTCTGTGGGTCAAGACTTCAACACACTTCTGATCACGGGCGCCAATACAGGTGGAAAGACCGTGGCCCTGAAGACCGTGGGGCTGCTGACACTGATGGCTCGGTGCGGCCTACACCTTCCGGCAGATCCCAAGTCTGAGGTCTCTGTGGGGGGCGAAGTCTTCTGCGATATCGGTGACGAGCAGAATCTCGAGACAGACCTGAGCACCTTCTCGGCGCATCTGGTGCACGTGATTGACATACTCCAGAGGGCGACGACCACATCGTTGGTACTTCTGGACGAGCTCGGTACGGGCACCGATCCGGAAGAGGGCGCGGCCCTGGCCATGGCCTTGCTGAGTGAGCTTACGGACCGAGGCGCGCGGACGGTTGCCACAACCCACCATGGGTCGCTGAAGTCCTTCGTACACCTGCAAGAGAAGATGGAGAACGCCGCCGTGGAATTTGATTCCAGGTCCCTGCGGCCCACTTACCGTATTGAAGTCGGGTTGCCCGGCAACAGCCAGGCGCTGACCATTGCGCGGCGTTTGGGGATGCCCGAAGACTTTCTGAACAAAGCGAGTGGCTTTCTGAGCACCGAACGAATTGCGGTTGACCAGTTGATCGATGATCTGGAGATGAGACGACGGCTTCTTGAGAGTGAGTTGGGATCGGCTGACCTTCAGCGCGAGCGCCTTGAGGCGATGCAGGAACAGTTGGAGTCGGAACGCGAGGCGCTCCAGAAGAGAGAAGTCGAGCAACTTGCGAACCTCCAAGCCGAGGGCAGACGATTGATGCTCGAAACTCGCGAGGAGGCGGACAAGGTCCTGCGAGCTCTCCGGTCGGCGGAACGGGAGTCTGCGGAAACAGAGAAACAGAGGCAACGTCTCCGGCAAATGGAAGAACGCCTGTCGAAGATCGGCGCGAGGCCAGAGTGTCCGCCGCCGGCGTGGGATGAGTCCTTGGAGCCCGGCCAGTCGGTCCGTCTTCGAGCGAGCAACAGGGCGGGGGTGTTGCTGAGTCTGCCCGACTCCTCGAACGAGGTGGAGGTCCGCATCGGGAACCTGAAAGTGAGGATCGACGCCGGGGAGATCGAGCCGCTCAAGACGACTCCTCCCCCCGTGGGTCAAGGGGGGATTTCGAAGATCCGCCTTGAGAAGGCTCTCAGCGTAACCGACACGATTGATCTGCACGGCTATCACGTCGAGGAAGCCCTTGCTGCGCTGGACCGGTTCCTCGATGACGCAATCCTGGGGGAGTTGGATCGAGTTCAAATCATCCACGGAATCGGCACCGGGCGATTGCGGAAGGCGATCCATGAATACCTGACCAGCCACCCGGCCATCGAGGGGTGCAGCTATGCAGATCCCAGGGAGGGCGGGGCGGGAACCACTGTAGCCCGGCTCCAACCATAGCCCCGGAAGGCCGCGAAAGCGGACTAAGTGCAGCCTTTCGTAAGTTCGTTCCGGGAATGTCATTGCGAACGGAATGAAGCAATGACAACTCGGAAGGCCTTTGTGAAACGCTGTACTAAGCAGCCTGCGGCTGTAGGTCGATCACTCGGGGTGATTTGCTTCCGAGTCCTGCATTCGCGGCGGTGAGGAGGTACTTCGGCGATCGCCCTTCCTTGGCAAGCGGCTGCAATCCGCGGCGCTGCCTCTCTGCTTCCACCATCAGCCAGGCAACGTAGTCATGGGCCACGGGGTCCGTCGCCATGAGAAGGCAGGAGGGCCGCCATACACCTTTAGGCTCATAGGCGGGGCCGCCCTCGAAGCTGGCGTTGAGGGCATCGCAGATGATCAGACGTTCTTTGCCGCGTATGACGGGGATGGAGTAGACGTCGGCGACGTGAGGATCTCCGTGATTGCCGTGATACTTGTTGGGGTTGTCGATCACGCCAAAGTAGTTTTTCATCGCTGCGGTGACTCCCACAATTTTGTGGTCCTTCAAGATGGGAACATTGATGATCGCTGTACACAAGGTTGAGACCACCTTGGACAACCGAGTCGCCACCGTTCCTTGCTGCGTGAAGTTGGTGTCGTACCCGCCCAGTGCATCGGAGCCGGCAACTCGTGGCGTACCTGCCGCCTGGGACAACGAGAAGCCGGCCATCGTCAATTCCCGGTTTTTCATGTCAAAGACGATAATGTTGTCCGGCTTCACCCCGGCTGAGGTCAGATTCTGGATAATAGCCTGAACCAGACCCGGACGCGTCGATAGATTGGGGCCGCCCAGACAGTTGATTTTAATCGCAACAACGTCACCGGGTGTAAACAACCGGCTCCACGCGGTCACCGGCTTCTTCAGCTTCGTTAACGCGCAAATCGACTCATCCAAGGCCCGCTTGGCCCGAGTCACGTCAAAGTCGCCTTCGCCGAACTTTGGATCGAAGTATCTCACCACCGCGCCAGGGACGGGATTCCAGCCGACCTGGGTTTCACCCCGGGTCTGCAATCCCAACAGCGCCGCTCCGCCGGCCGCCGTTACAGAGGTCAGAAAGTCCCTGCGACTGTAACGCCTCTTGAGATCGACGTTCGTTTCTGCTGCGTGACCCTGTTGTCTGTCGAAGTCCATTCCTTCATACCTCATTCCGCGGTGAGTCCGCCATTTCTCAGGTCCACACACCGGGAATGGAGGTATTGCAGAAACGGCACTTACCATTGCGGATTTCCATCTTATCCACGGACACGTATCCGATGCGATGGATGAGCATCTGACCGCATTTGTAGCAGTAGGTGTTTTGTCCGTCATTGCCTGGACAGTTCCCAACATAGACGTAACGAAGCCCGGTTTCCTTGGCGATCTTCCGCATTCGCTCCACCGTAGAGACGGAAGCGCTCGGAAGGTTGCGTAGCTTGTACGCCGGATAGAACCTTGAAACGTGGAAGGGAGTGAGGGGCCCCACGTTCTGCATCAACCATTCCGCCATCTTGCGGAATTCGACCGGATCATCATTGAGCCCGGGCACGACCATGTTCACGACTTCCAGCCACTTGCCGGAAGCTTTCGCGGTTTTGATGGAGTTCAGAACCGGAGACAAAGTCGCGGCGAGCACGTCCTTGTAGAACTTCTCGGTAAAGCCCTTCAAGTCGATACGAATAGCGTCGAGCAAGGGAAGGAAATCGGCGAGGGGCTCCTCATCGACGTAGGCGGCGGTGATGACGGCGTTCTTCAGTCCAGCCTCCCGGGCGGCGCGTGCGATGTCCATCGAGTATTCAATGCACAGCACTGCCTCCGTAAAGGTGAAAAGAATTCCACGGCAGTTCATCTGCTTGGCGATACTTACCAGCTTCTCAGGAGGAAGATCGTAGTTAGTGGTGTCGTCGGCGGTCGTCTGGCTGTATTGCCAGTTCTGGCAGTATTTGCAGCGCAGGTTACAGCCCGCGGTGCCGACGGCCAAGTATCTTCCCCCCGGCGTGACGTGGTAGATCGGGCCCTGCTCAATCGAGTTGGTGGCAACAATACAAGGGCTGCCGTAAACCGTGCTGTAGAGCTTCCCGTTGCGGTTCACTCGGATGCGGCACGGCCCCATGGCTCCCTCCCGCAGTTGGCAATACTTGGGACAGAGAAGACAATGCACCGTAGATCCAGTGTCTTTCCAGTACTTGGCAGGTTTGAGTGTGACGGACTCCTTCTTCGGCAGGTTGGAGATAACTTTCACCGGGTAGTCCTTGCCGCGATACACTGCGGTGTCGGCGATCAAAGGACACCCGGAGCAAGCCGTCAGGATCCCAAGACTTGCAGCCGTCTTGAGGAACTCTCTGCGAGAATTGTCGTGTTCAAAGTTTTCGTCCATTTCTTAACACCTCTCGGTAACACTGTCGGTACAAACCACGATCTGACGGTTGGCTCACCGGCGATCGAATCACTGCCACACTCCCTTGATCGCCTGCCCGCATTGGGAGCACTTACCCTCTTTCAGTCCGAGGATTTCGCAACCCTCAGCAATTCGTTGTACGACTTTCTCCTTGCACTTGGAACAGAGGATGGAATTGTCCCCCGGGCGGGCGAGATTGCAGAGGTACACGTGATGGAGGCCAGCCGACCTCGCCATCTCCTGCATTTCTTTCATGGTGATCAGGCTCGTTGTTGCCAAGTCCATCATTTGATAGGCGGGATAGAAGCGGCGCAACTGCCACGGCACCCCGGCGCCCACGTTCTGAAGCATCCATCGAGACATGACCGTTACAAAGCCCTTATTGTCGTTGAGGCCGGTAATGATGGGGGAAGCTATTTCCAGACAGCAGTTGCTCCTGGCAACGCGGTACGCCGTGTTGTAGACCCGATCGGCGTCGACTCCGCAGAGCTCTTTGTAGAAAGCTTTGGTGGTCCCCTTCAGGTCCACAACAATGCTATCCATGACTTTGGTCAAGTCGCTAAGCGGCTCGTCATGAATGATCCCGGCTGTGTGGCAGAGCGCCTTGATTCCATTCTTCCGGGCCAGGGCGGCCGTGTCACACATGTACTCGAAGCAAACCACTGGATCATTGTAGGTGAAGCAGACAGACTTGCACCCCTGGTTCTTAGCCATGTCGATCGCTTGCTGAGGTGACAGCCGTTGAAACGGAGCTTCTTCGGGACGGGTCTGTGACATCTGCCAGGTGTTGCAGAACTTGCACTGCAGGTTGCAACCCGCTGTGCCGATCTGCAAAGTCTTGGATCCAGGCAAGGCGTGGAGGAACGTCTCTTCGACGGGAGCTACATTCACGGCGCTCGGAAGACTGTGCACGACGCTGTAGTAGACTCCGCCTCGATTCTCGCGAACGCCACAAACCCCTCGCTCGCCGTCACCAATCTCACACTGTCGCGGTTCCAGTTTGCAGCGCACCAGGTTGTTGCCCAAGGGCTCCCAGTAGCGGGCGCGCACCGCGGGCTCGGGGAAGGCCGGCGCTGCTGCGCCCTGATTGCTCAGGAGAGGTGCGGAGGCACAAACGGCAATCCCAGCGGTTGTCTGGTGCAGGAATTCACGGCGAGAGATGCAACCATTTACGCGCATATCACTTTAATTTGCCCTGGCTTCTTTCACTGGCTGCAGGCTTGGCGTCGGCTTCTCCCCTGGCTTGAGCCATTGAAGGGAGTCGAACCAGACTTTCCCCTTGTCTTCGGGACACTTGAAATCCCCGACCACGCGACGTAGCGTCAGGGCGCCCGCAAAACTCGTGTCGGCTGGAATCGCGAGCTTTCCACCCGTTCTCTGCAACGCTGAGAACGGAATGACGAACTGCTTCCAGGTTGTCGGAACATCGAGCCAGACTCGGTAGGTTTCCGTCGCACGAGACCGAAGTGGATTATCGACTCGGAGCAGATCAAGGTAGAACCGGCGTGGGCTCCCCGTTGTCTTCGCAGAGAATGAAAGACCATCATAACCCGTCAGGTCAAGACCGAACCTTTGCTCCAGGGCGCAAGCAGACATTGGGTCCTTCCCTAACGCAAACTCCATGCACAGAGAGCCGGGAGCGTTGCCGGCCCCTTCTTCCGGGTCGACGAAAATTCTTTGGATCCCCGCCGTCGAATCCAGCGCCTCGTCCTCCAGGTCGAGGCCCGCGGCGTAAACATCCGCCGGGCAATTGTAGTCGAGTTGTCTCCAGGGCTTGACCGCGTCCATCTTATTGAAGACCACAAGTCCGTTGTCGGTACCGACCCAGAGCGAGTCTTCATCAGCCATCAGGCACTGAGGGACGAGGCTACCCAACGACACGGAGAAACTGGGGGACCAGTACAGTGTACGATTTGAGAGTGAAAGCCAGCCCAGGCCATCATTGTACGCCACCCAGATGGTGTCTTTTTCGGGGTAGGCGGCGACAATCCGGGAATCCGCCGCATAGGGTTGCGGCCCCATCCGCTGCCGCATCGGGTAGTTGGCGACTATGTCGCCATCCTGACGCATGCACTGAATGCCATGGGCGGAGACGACCCAAACCACGTCCTCCGAAGGGTACACCGCGATGGTTCGAGTAGTAGACCCCAAAAAGTGCTCGAGGGGGCGACCCGCTGCCGAGGTGTGATCCACCCCCGCCGCCCCGTGCCAAAGCGAACCATCCTGACCGATGGCCATACTGTCCGCGTAGACGGCGCGCCCTTCCTCCACGGGAACTCCCTGACCTCCGGTCGATTCGGGCGCCCACCCGCCTCGACGCTTGTAGGCCGCGACTTTGCCGTCGGTCTTATCAATCCGAGCGATTCCGCGGGTCATGCCGAGCCAGACCGAAGTCGGGGTCCCTGCGAGGGCCATGACCGGCCCGGGCAGGAGTCCGTTTTCCGTTGTGTAGTTGTGGAACGCCTTACCGTCAAACTGGCTAAGCCCGCAAACGGTACCGATCCAGAGGTTGTCCCCGTCAGGATGGACGGCCTGGACATCGTCATCGAGAAGCCCCTCCGCCTGAGTCCATTTCGCCATTGGCAGGCCGGGCTGTCGTTGTGAAACCTTGATGACACCGTTGTTGGTTCCCAGCCAGACTATATCGCCGTGGTGCGCGATGGACTGGACCGAGAGTCCGTTGAAGTACGGAGCATTCCGGCGCTCGGGAGAGATCGTTACAAGGTCGCAGTGGTCGTCGTTGACACTTCGGAGGCGCGCCACCTGTACCCCTGAGGGTGGGTTGCCTCTGAAAAACTGAGGGGCTCGCACCCAGAACTCTCCCTCGCCAAGACCCCCGCGTCGGAACTGCGGAACGATGCTGACATGGATTCTTTTGATTTCGGCCAGCTTCAGAACACCGTCGCCGGCCGTGGTGAGGTTGGCATGGTTCACGAACGGAACCGCGATCTCTCCCCACTGATTGGGACCAAAAATCTGACCGCCTCCACGCCATGAGAAATTGTCCGTCGTCTTGATCTGGCAACTCGCGCGTGTGAAAGTGGAAGTCTTTACCGCCACCGTGTACCCGTCGTATGGGGTCAGGTCGAGCGCACTGACCTCTGCGATGGCGTCTCCTTTGAACAGTTCCTTGAGGTCGAGAGCATACTTCACATGAAGAACATACTGCCCGCTGCTTAGCGGCTCATTCTCAGGGGAGAGGTCGATCCCTTTGGTGACACCGCCCTCTCCGTTCCGGGAACGGATATCGATAGCCCACAGGTTGTAGATCGGCTCGGTCTGGGCCAAGCACAACCTGTCGCCTTTTTGTGTGAGACGAAAGCAGACCTCGCGTGGTCCGCGGAGAGGCACAAACTCCTGAGCGGTGCCGTTGAGAGTCACTTTAACTGGTGGGGTTTGCGAATCTTTAGCCCCAAAGGTCGTGACGACCATCCCCGCTGCCTCGGTGGGAACTGTACAGCGGATCTCTGCCGGTGTTGAGCCGGGAATGACCAGGGCCTCGAATCCTTTCCTGGAGCGCACGAACCAGCCTGATCCCAGCACTTCCTTCAGCTTGGGATGTGAGGGACCTATCGTGCCTACGTTGCGGTATCCTTTCGCAACGAAAGAAATGGAAAGCACAGCGGCAACTGCTCTGGGGCCGGAGTCACCAACGAAGCTTACAGGTTGACCCGAGAACTGCAGGGCATCCGACCCGGGCTTTACCCATGTTTTGGAGTCGCCAACCGCGCTGAGGATCGTTTCCTTCGGCCCGGCCATTGTGGAACCGCACACCGAGAATACTAAGAGGATTACCACCCATCGTGACATCATCAACACCACCCTCATGACCTGAACTTGGTATCTCTATACGCGATACACTGCACGCTCTCATAAGACGAAAGTGAGGGTCGATTGTTCAAGCGGAGGCTCGGAAGCGGTTGCAGGGGCTTGAAAAAGATTTCACCGCAAGTCCGCAAGAGTCTCTGTTCCTTTGTCGACCGCAGCCCCCCCGGTGTATTGATGTGTGCGGCACGCAACCTCCTGGACCGGATGGATCCCTTCAGCGACCTGAACCGGACCGCGAGGCATCGGATGAGTTGGCAGGTTCTTTCTTTCGAGGCGGTGTCCTCCCCGACCGTTCGGCCCTACTTCAAGCCGAGGACAATTGAAGATCCCGTCACAGCGCCGCAGATTCCCGCCCTGGACCCCATCCCTCCCACGACGGAGGTTGAGAGAGGGAGAGCACGGCTTGCCAAGAACAGGAACCTTCGTTTCACCTGGCGACGGCTAACTGCTTGTTGCTCGCGGAGGCTTACGGGTTACGAAGTGACTGTTTTCAGGACAATTCACTGATTCCTGCCGAAGGACTGCCGCGCCTGAGCATCAACGATCCACCCCAGTTGGTCCACCCAGAGCCTGCCAGTGTCGCCCGGGCAGTTGAAGTCCTTCGCACATCTCTCGAAGTCGATCCCGGTGATGTAGACGCTCTCGTTGGGAATCTTGGACTCCGTGGAAAGTCTCTGCATCTCGCCAAAGGGTACGGTGTACTTGCGCCATTGAGGACCGAGGGTTACCACGGTGCGCCAAGTCTCCGTTGGGCTGTCTTTGACCTTCCCCGTCAGGTCGGCAGTTCGTCTCACATAGACGCAGAACTGCCGTTGGCGATCACTCATCGCCCAGAAGGATAGACCGCTCGTTCCGGTGACATCAAGGTTGAGGCTGTGGCTCAGGCAGGCCTTTGATTCCTTCTGGTAGCCAACCGCAAACTCGAGGCACAGGGAGCCTTCACCACCGTTCACCGCGCGAGTCGTATCAACGAAGGTTCGTTGCCAGCAATCCCCGCAGCCCACGTCGTAGGACTCGCCCAACTTCACTCCCGCGGCGCGGACGTCGGCGGGACACTCGTAGTCAATCGCCAACCACGGCTGTGAGGCTTTGGATTTGTCGAAGACCATCAATCCGTTGTCGGTCCCCACCCAAAGTCGCTGTTCGTCTGCAGCAACCGACTGAGGCACGAGACCGCCCAGCGCCAGAGAAAACGCCGGAGACCAGTGGAATTGCTCGCGTGTGGGATCGAAAAATCCCACTCCGTCATTGTAGATGACCCACAGCAGGTTGCCTGTCGGATCGTTGCTGCTCCCCGTGATGACTCGGGACCGTTGGGTGTTTCCGATTCCAAGTGGTCTGCCCAGGCCGTAACGTTTGATTTCCTTTCCGCTCTTGCGCTGGAGCGTGATGCCGCCGGCGTCAACGTACCACAGCAACTCTCCCTGCGGGTAGATGCCGATGGCCCGTGAGGTGGAGCCATGCTGATGACCGAGATCCCCGCCCTGAGCATCGGTGTGGGACAAGCCCGCGGCCCCGTGCCAGACAGTGCCGTCCTGATCGTCGAAGGTAAGCACGTCAGCGTAGACGCCTCTTCCTTCAGAGATCGGCACTCCTTGTCCTCCCGTAGATTCCGGCGCCCAGCCTCCGTAGCGGCGGTACGCGGAAAGCTGCTTGGTCTTCTTATCGAAGCGAGTCAACCCTCTGGTCATTCCGACCCACACCGCCTCCGGGGTAACCGTCAGGGCCATCGCGGGGCCCGGCAGCAATCCGTTCTCCACCGTGAAGTTCTGGAAGGTGGAGCCATCATACCGACTCACTCCACCGGTCGTGCCTACCCATACGTCGTTTCCATCGACCCGAACCGCGTGTACGTCATCGTCCACCAGACCTTCTGTCTGGGCCCAACGACCAAGCTGCAAGCCTGGTTTGCTCCGGGAAGTTCGGACCAGCCCGGAATCGGTACCAAGCCAAACGGAGTCTCCATTGAAAGCGATCGACTGGATGCCCGTGCCCTCGAAGAACATGGGACGGCGGGATTTGGCCGGAACCGGAACCAATTCCTCCATGGGAGCCGGGCGTCCTTTCTTGTCCTCGTACCCTACCACCGTAACACCGCGTGGCGGATTGCCCGAATAGAACTGCGGCGCCCCCACCAGGTATTCCTTCTGCAAGGCGCGAGAAGGATTCCCCACACCCATGTGCAATCCCGACAACTGAGAGAGTTTCAAGACCCCGTCTCCCGCTGTGGTGTAGTTACGGCAGGTCTCGAAAGGCACAGCCCAGCGAGCCCATTTCCCTGCCTCCACCGGAGTGCCACCACCACCCCAAGAGAAGTTGCTGGTGTCGGTCAGGGAAGCATAGCCGCTTGTTGCATAGGGGGCCGTAATGGAGGCGATGTAGCCATCGTACTGGCTCAAATCCACGCCACTCAGGCGAAACGTCGCCTGGGCGTTCGGCCATACCTCGTCGTCCGGTTCTCTCGCCGCGTACACGTGCAAGCGGTACTCGCCGCAGCTCAGGGGATCATTTCCGTTATCGAGGGCCAGCTCCATGCGCGCTTCCCCGTGGGTTTCCGGGCCGAGCGCAACGTTGTATACGGACCAGAGGTTGTACGCTGGCGGTGTGCTCGCAAGCACGACTCCGGTCAGTCCGCGCTTGAGAAACACGCAGCATTCGTATCTTTGGTGAAGCGGCTGCAGCGCGATACGAGAGTTGTTCAGCCGCATGGTGATCGGTTGATCGACGTAGTCGGGACACACGTAATCCAGAACCAGCCCGGCCGCTTTGTAAGGTATCTGGCACTTGATTTCGCCGATCCCTGCGCTCGCTATAGTCAGGCTGTCCTCGCGTCCCGGATCTTTCCACCCCGGACCCAGGAGGGGCTTTGCTGCCGGGTCACGCAGTCGAAGCTCGGAAACAGGCTGGAAACCCGCTGCCATGAATTTGATGCCCCGCAGATAGAGGACGTCACCGGGAGCACCCTCCTCAGATTGCGCGACGCCCGTGAAGGAAATCACATGATTTCCCGGCTGAACCAAAGGCGCTGAATGAGCACTAACGGTGAACAACGTAGCGAGAAGAAACGTGTACAGAAGCAATGAAACGCGTGTCATGCTGACCACCCCCTGGGGAGATGATTTGCCTGGTACACTGGCAACGGTAGTATACCACTCAATCCTCCATATTTCCACTAACCAGAAACATGCAAGGCGTGATTTCTGCGCGGCAGCAGGGCACACTTCGCGTGCGCCAAATCAAGACTTCAACCGTGATCCGCTCTCAGGCTTCGTATGATACTGGTTCGGTCGCGTATCTACTGAGAGCGTGCGTGACTCGCCAGGTTCCAGACGAGGCTTGTGCCTGTGAGACCTGCCAACAGGTAACAGGTGTGCCCGACACCCAGGATTGGAATGAGCAAGGTGACGCTCAGCAACGCTCCGCAACTCGCTCCGAGATGGTCGGCCCGGTCGACCTGACCTGCAATTCGCTCCATTGAAGCTCCCCCCTGACGGAGGAGGGCTGAGACGACCGGCAACATGAGTCCAGTGAATAACCCGGCGATTATCATCAATATCGCGATCGCGGCGCTGGAGGCGATGGGAAACGATGTCAGCCCTCTCAACAGTGTCGGCAGCATGAGCGTCAGAGCAAGGAGAAGCGCCTGGAAGGTTGTCACACACCCGTGCAGACTCCGGCCTCGCGGAAGGTGTCTTGCGGCGGCTATACTGCCCGCCGCAAAGCCGAACATGAAAAGTGCCACAAGCAACCCAAGAACGTGGTACAGGTAACCGACCGTACACTGGAGGGTCAGCAGCAGGACCATCTCGAGGGTCATCGCCGCAAAGCCTGTGGTGAACGCTGTGAAGATGAAAGCCGGCGCCTGCAAGGAAGTCTGGAAAGCTCGGGAACCGACAATCGCAGTCAGCCCCCCAACTACTACAAGAGTCCAGATCAGGTAGACTGTCGGCGGCGTAACCTCCTTCAGATGAGGGGACAACCGATTTGAGATCCCCTCAGTCCGTCTGACTGCTTTCGATAAGGCTCTGAGCACAAAGGTCATGGCACCCGGTGTGGCGCTGGATCGCGCCCGGTCCGAGAGCCAACTCGAGAGCCTGAAGTTCGTCAGCCGTTCCGAGTAAAGCATGTAGTAGTAGTAAGCGGCCGGTTGAAGGTCGGTGTTGGGATGGACCGTCCGATGTTCCTCAAGTTTGTTTCGCAGGAGAGCGAATCTTCCCGGCAGAACGTAGGATCGGATGATCTGCGAAGATACCTCGTCTCCTGGAGGGTCAAACTTTGCGCGCCGACGGACAAGCGCTTCCGCTTCATCGCTGAGCAAGCCTGCTTTGCGGGTTCCGTAGAAAAAGGACTGCTCCTGAGGACACACGTATACATAGGGAAAGACCTGCTTGAGTGAGAAGTAGACGGACCCCACGAATTCTGCGAGTTCTTCTCCGACGTAGTCAGGTGATCCGCTAAGGGTAAAGGCAAGAATCCCTTCGGGCTTGAGGATCCGCCGGACCTCGCGAAAGAACTCGACCGTATAGTACCGGTTCAGCATGGCAGTCGACGGGTCGGGGAGATTCAAGAAGACCAGATCGTAGCGTCGGTGGGACGCCTTGACGTAACGGCGTCCGTCGGTCAGGTGGATGTTCACAGGGCCGGCGCTCAGTTTGTTCCTATACTCCTTCGAAAGGAACGACCAAACGACGGTGATAACGAGTGGGTCCAACTGGACGTAGTCCAGTGATTCAGCCCCGTGATCAAGAAGTCGTGTCACCAGGCCCTCGATTCCCCCACCAATGACCAAGACGGCCGGAGACTGCTTATTCTGCGCAAGGGCCATCTGCGCATTCACCGCCGGGACGTAATCATCGGGAAAACTGGTAGAGTAGTGTCCGTCATAATACAGACTGTACTGGTCGTCTCGGTGGGAGACTCCAATGTTTTGATACTTGGAGTCTACGGACTTGACGAGCTGAGTGTGGGTGCCAAAGGAACGCCACCGAGCAGCGACGGTGGCGCGTTCGCTCGTCTCCGCCATCAAGAGGCACGCTGCCGCCATCACGGCCGTGCTGAAGGTGAGCCCCGGGAGATGGACGTTAGGATGAAGCAACAGATGTCCCGCGACGAATAGGGCAACCATCACGAGGCCGAGACAGTACATCGGGGGAACCCAACCGACCAGGACAAAAGTGAACACCAGTCCCCCTGCCAGGCTGCCGCCTGCCTCCGCCGCCCACAGCCAACCTACTCGACTGGAATCCATCCGGACCTCTTCTCCCATCAAACGAAGACCCAGGGGAAAAGTGAATCCGACCACGAAGCTGAAAGGAAAGATCACGAAAGCGGCATACAAAGCCCCGATCAGGAATGGGATATACTCTCCCGCGGGCATGTCCAGGACCAGGCGCGCATACCGGAGCCCCAGGGCTTCCGCCGGTAACGTAAGTGCCGCAAACAAAAGCCCTGCGAGGAACACGAAGGTCGGTCTTCGAGTACGCGCGGCAACGCGACCTCCCAACTCTGCCCCCACAGCGATCCAGAACAGCCAAGCGGCGAGCAACGCGCCAATGCACATCTCGTTGCCATAGGAGATCACCATGAACTCTCGCAGCAGTACGGTTTGTGCGATGAGGGAACCGAAGCCGAGGAGAAAGTAAACGAGGACCACTCGGCGGGGGGAAGGTCTGCTCTGTTCTCGTCGTTCCATCGTTTTGGGGCCCGCGTCAGAAAAGGACAGGACGCTCCGACCCAAAGTCGGAGCGTCCTCAAGGTTGGCTGAATCGGGACGATCCGAGAGATCCCCCCGCGCTATTCGTCCGAATCAGGGCGATCTGGCCGCTACAGCGTCAGTTGGGTCAGTTCTCCGCGCTCCGGAGACTTGAGGTTCAGCAGCGTGCGGAAACCGCCGGCCCTGCCTTGGTGAGCCGGCTTGGGTGATCCGCAGCCGTTGCTTCCACACCCTCCCGTGGAGCCGTGGTGCATGGATAAGCTCTGGCATCCCCCCTGCGGGAGGTTGTTCAGATGCTGCACAGTTGTTGGCAACCAATCTTCTTCGTCGGCCATCCAAAGGTGGCTGCCCTGTTTGAAGAAGTCATACTCTCCGGAATTCCACGCCCTTTCCGCCATCTCTCCGTAGGCTTCCCCCCAGGCGCGTACGGACTCTTTATGATCGGTGATGATCGAATCCGCTCCGGGATGTGTAGGGTAAGCTCCGCTGAGTTGGATTGACTCTTCAAGGTACTCGTTGTGGTCAAGGATCGGGCAGGGACGGAGGCGGTTAGGGTCGCGTCGATTGCGCTCACGCAGCGCCACAAAGAATGGACTGCGGAGAACGATGTCCTTCAAGTGCCCGCCTTGCTCGTAGAGATCGAACACGTTCTGGTCCGCGTAGTGGATGAACACGCACGGCTCCACGTCGCCCTTGAAGTTAACGTGGAAGTAGATGTTCCCGCCGGCCAGGCAGCCGTCGGTAAGGCATCCGTCGTTCCAGAAGTCCGCGACAAAGATGGGCTTGGTGCGGCGGACCTCCATGACGTGGGCGCGAAGACGGTCCCGCTGCTCAGGCGTTGGCATGAAATACGGATCGTCGTCCTTGCCGGTGGGGGTCATCAAGAACAGCCACCCGAACAGGCAGCCCTTCTCCACCATGAGATCCACGAATTCCTCGCTCGCCAGCATGTCGCCATTCATCCGAGTAGCAGTGGCCGAAAACCCGAAGAGGACACCGGCAGACTTCAGCCGGTCCATGCAATCCATGATGGAGCTCCATACACCCTTGCCCCGGCGACCATCTGTTTGCTCCGCGAAACCCTCGACGCTGATGCTCGGCAAGACGTTTCCCAGTTCCACGAAACGAGCGATGTGCTTGTCCGAAATCTTGGTGCTGTTGGTGTAAACGTGGAACATGCAATCGTCATGCTTGGCGAACATGTCCAGGAGGTCCTTGCGAACAAACGGTTCTCCGCCTGATATAGTGAAGAAGTGGATCCCCATGTCCTTACAATCGGTAATGATTCGGTCAAAGGTCTCCCAACTCATAGGATCGGGGATGTCGCGCGGGAACAGACCCGAATAGCAACCTGTGCACTTCAGGTTGCATCGGTTCGTAGGGCTGATGACGGCCAAGAAGGGAGGACGCAACCCCTCTCTCTTCTTGTACTCGCGCCGTTTCTGCTCGCCCTGCCAGGTAGCCTTGACACCCATGTTATAGATCAGCTTGTTGCGGCAGTTGGGATGCACGTCGTTGAATAACCGGCTGGCGAGGGTGAGAGACGGATGTCCGCCCTCCCAGAGAGCGATCAACTGCTTCAACTGCGCTTTGTGGTGAGTGGTCCTGGCGGTTTTCTCCAGGAACTTTGCGAAGCCGACAAGCTTCCTTTCGTCGCAACGGCCGAGGACGTCGAGTAACTCCTTCACGGCAACGCCCATCAACTGCAACTGGGCCCGTTCCTTCTGGTCCTGCCAATAGGAAAGCACACGCGCCATGACGGCGCTGCTCATCACCTTCTTTTGGGACTTGGCGCTCATCGGAGCGCCTGCCAAGGGACTCATCTTTTCCTCCTGTGATACGCGGGAGATTCTCGATTCGAAGCGAGGGGCGACCTCTCGCCCTGAATCGAGCGCCAGTATAGCATAACTCCTCCGTCATTCAAAGGAACTATCGGGAAATAACCTGGAATCTCTTGTCCGCGATCGGAAGGTGAACCGGGGCGGACCCGTTGAGTGCGGAAAGGTGCGCGGCAATGCCTGTCTCGATGCATCGCAGACCGTCCTCTCCGTTGGAGACCGGCTCACGACCATCGTCCAGGGCTGTCACCAGTTCTTCGACCGCGCTGAGCATGGGGGGTTGCATCGGCTGCTTGTTGAAGTAGTGCCGACGCGCCTCACGCTTGGGGCGGTAGCGGAACCATGGACCGACTTCGTCCGGGTTCTCCGGTTCGTAGTTGACAAGTGTGACGCCGTCGCGGAACTGATCGATGACCATGCGCCCTTCGGTTCCGAAGAAGATGAACTCGAACGGCTGTCCACTGGCGAAGTCGAGGAAGGCCGTCACACCATTTTGCATCTTGATCATGGCGCGACCGTCGGGATCCTCGGGGTCGTCGGTTTGCTTGAGATCACCTGTGACCCATGCCACATCCCCGCAGAAGTCACGCAGCAAGTCAAACACATGCGATCCGTTGTGCATCAGCTTTCCGTAGCCCGTGACCGCGAGCATCTGCAGGTCCCCTATCTTGCCCTCCTGGAGGAAGTGCCGAGCCCGGTGAAACGTCGCATGAAACCTGCGCGGATGGTTGACGAGTAGCTTAACCCCGTTATCCTGGCAGGCGGCGATCATCGCTTCCGCTTCCTCGACCGAGGTCGCCATCGCCTTCTCCACAAGGACGCCCTTCACACCCGATTGTGCGGCGGCAAGTGTGATCGGGGCGTGAAGCGACGCATGGGTCGTGATGCTGACAACGTCCGGTCGCTCCTTGTGGAGCATTTCCAGATAATTTGTGTAGACTCGAGGGACCTGCCATCGCTGCCGGAAATCGTCGGCAGATTTCTCGCTGCCGCTCGCCCCGGCAATCAGGTCCGTCCGCGGATGGGCGCAGTAGGCAGACGCATGAGAGCAGGGAGCGAGGTCGTAGTTGACCAGCCATCGGTCTTCCGAGTCGATGGTGGAACCCTTGCGTCCGCAACCGATGATGGCGGCGCGGTAGGAGGGTAGAGACATGATGGTAAACTCCGATGGGTTGAGTGTGCCGAACGCG
>JACQGJ010000632.1 GCA_016199605.1 Armatimonadota bacterium
GCTCGAGATAGACCCGGCCCAACTGGTAATGGGCGGGCGCTGACTTCGGCAACAGCCGCACCGCCTTCTGGGCGAATTTCTGAGCCGCCGGCAGGTTCTGCTTGTAGAGCATTAACTCGGACAGCCAGACGTAGTAACTGCCGCGCTCAGGATTGTCTTTCACTCCCTGCTCCAACTCGTCCTGAGCTTCCTGCAGCCTGCCTTCCTCGATCAACAGTGCCGCGAGGTTACCGTGAGCCTGTGAGTTGGCCGGATCAAGCTGCAGTGCTCTTTCGTGCTCGCCACGGGCCTCCTGCGTGCGGCCTTGTGCCTGCAGCGCCCGACCAAGGCCCGTGTGGGCAGCCGCCGAGTCGGGATTCAACTGCAGGGACTCCTGGTAGGCTTTCTCCGCGTGCTGCGGCCGATCAAGCCGCAGGTAAGCCGCTCCCAACTCCGTTTGCATGATTGCCAGTCCGGGCGCGAGAGCAGTGGCCTGCTGGAACGAGCTGAGGGCAGCGTCGGTGTTCTGCTGCGAGAGCAGCACCCGTCCCTGGGTGAGAAGGGCAAAAGGGGAGAGAGGATTCAGCTTGACGGCCCGGCCGGCCGCCACCGTCGCCTCCCGGGGTCGGTTCTGGAAGAACAAGACCATGGCGAGCGTGCCCTGCGCCTGTGCTGAGTTCGGCTGCAGTCCCGCCGCACGCTGCGCAGCCTGCTCCGCTTCGGGAAGCTGGTTGAGGGACAGATACGTCAGCGCCAAAAGGGCTTGGGCCTGATAAAGTTGCGGATCCCTTGCGACGGCGTTCTGCAAAGCCTGCGTCGCCTGAGCAGTGTTTCCCGAGTGTAACTCGACCAGGCCGAGCACGGCGAGGGCCGTCGCATCATCGGGGAGGTTGGCGACGGCAGCCCGCGCTTCTGCGGCCCTGCCAGCGCTGAGATCAGTCAACGCGGCCTGCACCCCCGGCGCAAGGCTTTCGGGTGTCTCGAACTCGACGGGCAATCCCACGATGTCCGCCGTCCATTCCATCAGACCCGACACATCCACAGCGACCGGCGGCGTCGGCGCCTCACCCACGCGCGCGCGGCTTTGCTGATTGGCCGCCACGACCACACTACCCTGAGGGTTGAAGAAACTGACCGACCCCTCGACCACCGTCACCATGGTCGTCTGGTCATCGAGAAGCTGGATCAGGTACTGCGTTCCTCGCACGGCGGCTGTACCGGCTGCTGTGCGGATCTCGGTGTTGCTCTTGGCGCGCACGAACACTTCCGACAGGGCACCGAAGACACTAATCACGAGGGGCTTGTTCGATGAACGCGGAGCCTCGACCTGCAACTGGCAATTGCTCCGCATCGCCAGTTGCGTTCCGTTGTTGAAAAGAAGGTCGGCCTTACCGGTGGGTCCGGTCTTGATTGAGTCCCCGAAAGCCAAGGAGCGGCGTTCGCGGGCGACTTCCCATTTGGACTCTTTCTCGGACTTAGCCTGGACGACTGGTTTTAGGTTCTTGATCCGACCCACCGGTAGTGCTCGGGCTGGAGTCTCCCAGAGGCACAGACTGGCTGTTAGAACCAACGGCCACAACTCGATCCTTAACGTCCTGCGATTCCCATTCTTACGCGTCTTCCTTGCCATTACTCCTTGAACCTCCCCAAACTGTCGTGAACGTCGCGGGCATCTTCCGCTTCTTCTACATGACATCCCTGCACCGAGGGATGAATAGTTCGGGATGTTAAAGGTCAGTCACTCCAAGGACGAACGCGTGGTTGAACCGATCCCATACACGTCTACCGGTTCCCCACGTCCTTTCACAGCAAACCGACCGCAATACGCAGCCTGCACCTCAGGGCTAACGAGATCATGGGTGCTTTGGGTCAGTAGGATATCATATCCGCACTCACGACTCAAGCCCTGAACTCTGGCAGCGACATTGATGACGTCACCCACGGCCCCCAGTTTCATGTGATGCTCCGAGCCGACGACACCGATCAGCACCCGGCCGCTGTGGATGGCAATGCCGATATCCAGCGATCCTGCTCGGCCCGCAAGCCACCGGTCTCGAGATTCGGCGACAACTTCACGCACTTCGAGAGCAGCGTTCACGGCCTTGAGAGCGTAGTCCTCGCCTATGAGCGGCCGCTCGAACAGGACAAACACTCCGTCGCCGAGATAGTCGATGGCTCTTCCATGGTGTTTGCGGACAACCTCGACCACGGCGTTGGTGTACTCATTGAGGATTTGCGCGGTTTGCTCGGGAGGCAGTTGCTCGGAGAGCTCCGTGTATCCCCGAAGATCGCAGAAGAAAGCGCTGGCTTCGCCCAACTGTCCCCCCAGGCGCGGCGCAGCAAGGACGTTCATGAGCCGAGGAACCATTTCGCTGCCGACAAACTTGCCCAAGGTGAAGCGCACCCGTGCGTATTCGTAGAGTCCGATACCGTTATAGGTCAGGACGATGGCGATGGCTGGAGCGCTGACCGGGATCACGAAATGGAAACGGCAGAAGACCCACGCCGCCCCCAACACGACGAGAAGGATCTCGCCAACTGCCGCGAGCAGGCTGCTCCACAGGGGCAGACGTAGTAGAGGGACGATAATCAGCAGGCTGCACATCAAACTCAGCAAGGTCGTTGTGCGAAGCGAAACGATCCCTGGCGGTCCCTTGGGGCTCAACAAGGTGGCTGCAACATTGGCGTGGATCTGCACACCAGCCATGTCACCGAAAGGTGTCGTGAAGATGTCTTTGGCTTTGAAGTCGGTCGCTCCGATGAAGACAATTCTGTCCCTGAATTCGGAAGGCGGATATCCCAGGGCCACCTCGTAGACAACGCGCTGGGTTTCGTACTCGAAACATTGGCGATCTCCCAGGTAGTCAATGAGGAAGCATCCATCGTTGTCGAGAGGGACGCGTCGGCTTCCCAGATTGAAGTAATCCTTTCCACGAGGCATCTTGCCAAGCGCTTCAGCGGAGATTCCTTTCGCGGCAGCAGCGGCCGCCAGTCCGAGGCAGGGAGCTCCGCCCGCATCTTGCTGGAAGGCCGGAACGCGACGCACAAAGCCATCCTGAGCGTCCGGAACGATCCAGAGGTGCGCCCTGTACCGTGCGCTGTTCCAGAGAAGAGACGGTGGCCTTTGCCAGATGCGGCGTTCGTGGTACCTTCCCGGCCGGTTCAGGTCGGCAGTCCGCACTTGCTCAGGCCACGTGCCGATGATCACGGGTGCGGCGCCCTGGAATGCGTGTGCCAGGTCCGCGTCCTCTCTGTCCCACTCAAGTAGCTGCTGGCTGTACCACTCCTTCTCATCTCCCTTCAACTCTCCCTCATGGTCTACAAACATCAAGTCGAACACGACCACCCTCGCTTCCCGAAGAACCTCGAGGAGCTTCTTCAAGATCGGACGAGGGACCTCGTGGGTCATCTCGACAATGATGATGTTCCTCGTGTGTGGGAGCTTTTCGGCGACCTCCTTGGGGTTGGCCGAGCCTCGACGACCAAAGCTGAAGTCCAGGACGAAGTTATCGAGGAAATCGGCCAAAAGGAATCGTGAGACGTGCAGAGACTGCGCCGCGGCTGTCATGACACAGGCGAGGGCCAGGTAGTGAAGCCAACGATGCTCCACCCAGAAGCGGACCATAGGATTGAGGGACTTTGAGCTTGTGAAGGGCTTCCTCAGGGTCACTCGACACCTTCTTTCCTGAATTTGCGCTCACAACAAAGCAGGTCAGGATCCACGACCCACTCACGCCCCCGCAGCAATCAACGCAATCGCGCAATCCGCCAGCATGTCTCCGGCTTCCGGCGCCAGCTTGCTGCTATGGGCAAACGTGGTCTCATAGCCGCCGCGGCGGAACGCGTCCCTGGTCGGGACATAGCCGACCATTCCATTCGCATAGCCGACGACGAGAGTGTGGTGAGGAGAGGTCTCCTCCTTGATTCTCAGTCCCAGCTCAACGAAGTACTCAGCGGGAATGCTGACTAAGGCGTATTCGTCCAGGAGCAAAGCTTGGACCTCTGCCACTTGCGCTCCGCGCTGTCTGATTTTCTCTACGAGGCTGGGCATTCCTCGATCATAGATCGCGGGATCGATGAAGCGCTGAGCGCCCCGAACGGTCCCTTTGATCTCCGACTCGGTGACCGTCCTGAACGGGAGCTCAACGGTTGCGGACCGTGATCGCAGCATCACGTCCTCTTTCCATTCCATCCGTTCAATCAGCCTCACCGCGTCGTTGGCAAGGGTGGCGCCTGCTTCCTCCATCTCGTGGTTTGATCCGGGGACGCACGGGTTACTTGTCGAGATGTTCCCCGCAGCGCCGTTCAGAAAGAGAGTCACCGGACAGCCGCGCGCTTTCATTTCTCTCGCCAGGACGCCGGGATAACCGGCGGAAAAGCCTTCTCCCGGTCCGTTGTGCGTAGGATGACACGTAAAGTTGACCAGGCAACCCAGGAGGTCTCCATTTCGGTTGCGAGCCGCCATGACGGCCACCTCGGGATCGATCGGTCCTTCCAGGCACAGGGCGTTGGGATTGCTGAAGGCCTCGTGGGTACACACAGTGCCGTCTCGCATGATGACCCGACGGTTGTAGCCAACGTTGAACTCAGAGCCGCTGGCAAAACCGATCGATGCTTCCTCGAGGGTCTCAATCGCCTGCCCAAACATGGAGACGGTCTTAGCGACCATCGCCTCGATGTACTCTTCATCCCGGGGGACGTCGCCGGTAGTCGCCACGGCGGGCCCGGCGTGATTGTGAGTCGCCGCAACCATCACGTTCTCTCCCGGGAATCCGTATTGGCTGGAAATCCTCCTCCGGATATCATTGACTTGCGTCCAACGAATACTGAGCGTGTCCAGTTGAATGAAGCCGATCTTCGCTTCACCGGAGTCGACAACTGCCGCCCGAGCGAACAACGGGTCCAGCACTTCCTCGCCCACAAGCTCTTTCAACCACCCGATCTTTCGGGTGCCAGGTGGTGGCGTGATATCGACTTCCGCAAAACCTGCTCTGAGTGGCATCGCTTCCCCCTGCGCGTAGTTCGCATAGTATATCAGGAAGGCAAGCGCGTTAACAGGGAACCCCCTGGCTCGCGAGGCCCTCAGAACGGCTCAGCGGTCAAAAGTAAGCAAACGTTCGGCGAACCTCGACAGGGCCGCGGGATCGGTCACATCTACCACGCGTCCGAGGAGGTCTTTCGAATATCCCTTCGACTTCGGGAGTACATTCGTGACGATGAAGAACTCAACTCCGGGTTTCTTTCGCGAGAACTCCTGCCAATTGCTCTCCGCCTTTTTCAATGTGTCCGACCTCGATAGTCCGGCCCGGGGCAAATTCAGCCGGGGCTGGTTGCCCGATTCCAGGAACTCTAATGATCCTTTCGCTTCGATGGCGTACCGGCCGCCAACGTGTACAAAGTCGTGAGTTTGCGTCAGCGGAGGTGACTTGTCCAGTTGGAGCCTCCAACGTTGTCTCATGAGAAAGAGGAAGGCGTTCTCGAAGCCTTCCCCCGTCCGTTGGGCACGAGCCTGGAAAGTACCCACACGATAGATCGAGTCGGTTCCCTTGCACACCGGGCATGACGCGGGTTTCGCCCCAAAGCCGAACCCGATGTCCCCCGCATTGCCCGCAAGCCCCTCCTTGTCGTGGAGGCATTGCACGCAGACCCAGCACTCGTACACATGGTAATGCTCCAGGACGTCAAGCATACACTTGTTGAAGTATTGCCGGAGCAATGCGCTGCTGAGGGCTTTTCCTTCAAGGACCTCCCGGTAATTACCGGCCACGATCGTGAGGTAAGGCTCAGGAATCCCACGAGCCGCAACCGGCGCAGCCCGCGGCCGGTCACCCCGGGGCAACGTGACCGCCGCCACCATCACGAGAACACAACTACGGAATCCATTTCCACGCATGTGCCGGTCCTCCACACCCAGTTCCCTCTGATCTCATCAACTCGGACTCGCTCAGTCCACCAGCACCACCTTGCGGAAAAGCCTCGGGCTTTTGCCTTCACCCATGCCGGGAGTAATACCGATCCAGCCCTCGCGGCCCTCGCCATCATCGTCGTTGACGATGATGTTGAACC